>JBIOYF010000223.1:0-2108 GCA_044870035.1 Dehalococcoidia bacterium | reverse complement strand
AGATCGCGAGCAGCCAGCGCGCTGTCACGTCGGCGGCGCGTGTCTGGAACGTGCTGCGCGAGGAGCCGACGGTGCGCGAACGGCCCCACGCGCGCGGGCTGCCGGGCGGCCGCGGCGAGGTCGCGTTCGAGCATGTGAACTTCTCATACCAGACGGGCCGGCCGGTGCTGCGCGACTTCTCGCTACACGTTCCGGCGGGCATGGCCGTCGCCCTCGTCGGGCAGACGGGCTGCGGCAAGTCGACCGTCGCGCGGCTGCTGCCACGCTTCTACGATATCGAGTCGGGCGCGATCACGATCGACGGCGTCGACATCCGCGACCTGAAGCTGCACGAGCTGCGCCGGAACGTCGGCCTCGTCTTCGAAGATACGTTCCTCTTCTCCGATACGCTGCGCAACAACATCGCGTACGGGCGGTCGGAGGCGGCGGACGACGAGATCCGGCGCGCCGCCGCGCTCGCCCAGGCCGCGGAGTTCATCGACGAGACGCCGGAAGGCTACGACACCATCGTCGGCGAGCAGGGCTACTCCCTCTCCGGCGGCCAGCGCCAGCGCATCGCGATCGCGCGGGCGGTGCTGATGCAGCCGCGCGTCTTGATCCTGGACGACGCAACCTCCAGCGTGGACGCGCGCATGGAGGAGGAGATCCGCTCGGCCCTGCGGCGCGTGATGGAGGGACGCACGACGATCATCATCTCCCACCGGCTCTCCACCATCTCTCTGGCCGACCAGGTGGTGCTGCTGGAGGACGGGAAGGTCGCCGCGATGGGGAAGCATGAGGACCTGATGTCGAGTTGCAGCGCCTACGGCGAGGTGCTCGGCCAGCTGGCGCTGGCGACATGACCGCGCTACAACGGACGGCTGCTCCTCGCGGCGGCGGGCTCTCCGGCGCGCTGCGGATGCTGGCGCCTCGCTGGCCGGCCGTGCTCGTCGCCACGGCGACGATCTGTCTCTGGGCCGTCGCCGGGCTCGCCAGCCCGGTCGCGATCCAGCACGCCATCGATGAGGGGCTGCGCCGCCACGAGGGGCGCGCGCTCTTCTACGCCTCGCTCGCATTCGGCCTGATCGCGCTGGCGGGCTACGTCTTCCAGGGGCTCAGCACGTACTTCGTCGCCGCGGTCGGCCAGCGCTTTGTCCGCGACCTGCGGGTGCGCCTCTTCGCGCACCTCCAGCGCCTCTCGATGTCGTTTTACGACCGCGAAAGCTCCGGCCGCCTCATCGCTCGCATGACGGCGGACATGGTCGCGATCACCGATCTGCTGAACAGCGCCTTTACCATGCTCGTCCAGGCGCTCCTGCTGCTGATCGGGACGATCGTCATCCTCTTCGTGCTGAGCTGGCAGCTCTCGCTGGTCAGCCTCGCCGTCATCCCGCCGCTCGTCGTCGCGACGGCGGTCTTCCGGGTCTACTCCGGCCGCGCTTATGACGCCGTACGCGAGCGGATCGCCGATGTGCTGGTGCACATGCAGGAGACGTTCGCCGGCATGCGCGTGGTGCAGGCGTACGCGCGCGAGCAGCACAACATGGAGCGCTTCGGCGAGATCAACGAAGCGAACTACGCGGCCAACCTCTGGACGACGCGCCTTTCCGCGATGTACATCCCGTTCACCGAGTGGCTGGGCGGCGCGGCGATAGCGCTCATCCTCTACTTCGGCGGACGCGGCGTCTTCGGCACAACGGCGAGCGTGGGCACGATCGCGGCGTTCATCATCTATCTCGGCTTCATCTTCTATCCGATCCAGCAGCTCTCCCAGGTCTACGACCAGGTCCAGTCCGGCGGCGCGGCGCTGAACAAGGTCTTCGGACTGCTCGCCGTTAAGCCGGCCGTCGCAGCACCGGAGAGGCCGCTCGTGCTGGCGCAGCCGGTGCGCGGCCGCATCGAGCTCGACCACGTCAGCTTCGCGTACCGCAGCGGCGTCGAGGTGCTCCACGATGTCAAGCTCGCGATCGAGCCCGGCCAGCGCGTCGCGCTCGTCGGCGCCACCGGCGCGGGCAAGTCGACGATCGCGCGGCTGGTCATGCGCTTCTACGACCCGACCGGCGGACGCGTGCTGCTGGACGGGCGCGATCTCCGCGATCTGAGCCTGAGCGACCTGCGCCACACGATCA
>JBIOYF010000222.1:0-2452 GCA_044870035.1 Dehalococcoidia bacterium | reverse complement strand
GGCCGCGCTGCCGCCCGGGCGGTCGAGTCGCTTGACCGGAACATTGTGGTCATCTGCTCCGTCGAGCTCGCCAGCGTCGCAGGCACGCGGTTTGACGCGCACTACCGCCGCGCGATCGCGTCATGGGACGTGAAAGCGCTCGTGCACATGGACGCGCAGTTCCGCCGCCAGGCCGACGAGAACGCTGTCGCCCAGACCGCGGTCCTGATGGGCGCGCTCAGCGGTTACCGCATCCAGCCGCGCGAGCTGTCGTACGAGCCGGCGGACCCCGCCGGACAGCTCGCCGCTGCGATAGACGTTCTCGGACCAAGGCGATTAGGCCGGTAGGAACCGACATGCCGTCAGCCAAGCGAGTTAGCGGTCGGCGACTCATCACAGCGCTTGAGCGGCTCGGCTGGCGAGTCGACCGCATTCGCGGTTCTCACCACATCATGCGTCATGCTGAGCGCCGGAATACAACTGTCTCCGTTCCCGTGCGTGGCAACCGGACGCTTCCTCTAGGAACACAAATGAGTATCCTCCGGGATGCCGGAGTAGACGTCGCGGAGTTCAACGAGCTAATCTAAAGGAACCATGAAATACGCCGTCGTACTCACGCGGGACGAGGAGGGCAACTGGCTGGCATCCGTCCCTGCCTTTCCCGGCTGCCACACCTGGGGCAATACTCGCGATGAAGCGCTCAGCAACGCTCGCGAGGCTCTAGAGGGCTGCATCGAGAGCCTCCGGGCGTCCGGCGATCCCCTCCCCAAGGAGTCGCCGCCGCCGGAGATCGAGTTCGTCCAGGCCGCTGTCTAGCCGGTCGGAGACCGTCGATGCCCGAGCTGTGGAACCATCAGTTCGCTGAAGTGAACGGCGTCCGGCTGCACTACGTGCGCGAGGGCGCCGGCAAGCCGGTCCTGCTCGTCCACGGCTGGCCCGGCTTCTGGTTCGAGTGGAACAAGAACATCTGGCCGCTGGCCGAGCGATTCGACGTGATCGTGCCGGACATGCGCGGCTACGCCTACTCGGACAAGCCCGACCTGCCGCCGGAGCAGGGCTACACCGATATCGTAATGGCGGATGATCTCGCCGCGCTCGCGCGACATCTCGGCTTCGACAAGGTAAGCGTCGTCGCGCACGACTTCGGCGCGGCCTGGGCGCAGCGCTTCGCGCGCAAGCACGCGGGCCTGCTCGATAAGCTCGTGCTCTTCAATCCGCCCTACGGCGGCATCGGCGCGCGCTGGTTCGAGATGCCGCAGATCTTCGAGAGCTGGTACATGATCTTCCACCAGCAGCCCTGGGCCGAGGACATCGTCGGTGCGAACCGCGCGACGGTCGATGCGTACCTGCGCCACTTCTTACGCCACTGGTCGCACGACACCGACGTCTTCCCGGACGAGGAGATCGCAGAGTTCGTCGAGGCGTACTCACAGCCGGGCGCGATGCGTGGCGGCTTCAACTGCTATCGCGCGGCGCTGCGTGGCGCCGGCCAGGCGGACAACACCCCTATCGGCGCGCCCACGTTAATCCTCTGGGGCGACTGCGACCCGATCCTCCGCTTCGAGTGGAGCGACAACCTGGGCCAGTCCTTCACGAACTTCACGCTGAAGAAGATGGAAGGCCTGGGCCACTTCATGCACCGTGAGGCGCCGGAGCGAGTGAACACCGAAATCCTCGCGTTCCTTTCGTAGGTAGTTCGGATCGCGGATGTGATGCCGGGGAACGGACGAAGCTAAAGCTCCGTCCCTGCCCCCCACGAACAAGGCATATCCGTTAATCCATTCGCTATCCGTTGTCAGCTCCCCGCGGTGCTACAATCCACTCGTGGACGAACATACGCTACGCGTCCTGGAGTTCGACAAGGTGCTGGCGAAGCTGGCGCGTCACACCTCGTTCTCCGCCGGGCAGGAGCTCGCGCTCGCCCTCCAGCCCTCGACCGACCGCGCCGAGATCGTGCGGCGCCAGCGCGTCACGGCGGAGGCGCGCCGCCTGCAGGAGGCGCAGCCGCGCATCGGCCTGGGCGGCGTCCGCGAAGTGCGCCCGCTGGCCGACAAGGCCTCGCGCGACGGCACGTTGGTCCCGACCGAGCTGCTGGACGTCGCGTCGACGCTGGCGGCGGCGGGCCGGCTGCGCACCATGGTCGTCCGCTTCGCCGAAGAGACGCCGCTCCTCGCCGCGCTGGTGCGCGAGTTCGAGCCGCTGCCGGAGCTCGTCGCCGAGATCGAGCGGTCGATCGACCAGCGCGGCGAGATCACCGACGCGGCCAGCCCGACGCTCGCGTCGCTGCGCCGCAACGTGCGCATCGCGCACGACCGGCTGAACGAACGCCTCCAGTCGATCCTGCACTCCACCCAGTACCGCGACGCGATCCAGGAGCCGCTCGTCACGTTGCGCGACGGCCGCTACGTCATCCCGGTCAAGGCCGACCAGCGCGGCACGCTGCGCGGCATCGTCCACGACGTGTCGTCCAGCG
>JBIOYF010000221.1:0-2623 GCA_044870035.1 Dehalococcoidia bacterium | reverse complement strand
GCGTTCGTGCCGATGATCAGCAGGATGCTGCCGGCGAAGACGGGCTGCCATTGGAGCGTACCGATGCTGACGCCGCTCTCGGCGGCGAGCGTGATCGCCATCGCGAGGATGCCCAGCGCCACGGCGAACGCACCGGGCACCAAGAACAAGTACACCGGCGTGTTAAGCAGCAAGAAGCGCAGGTGCCGCCAACCATCGCGGAAGGTGTGCAGCTTGCTTTCGCCCTGGCGGACGGCGTACGGGACCGGCACTTCGGTCACACGCAGGCCGCGGCGGGCGGCTTTCATGATCATCTCGGAGGCCAGCTCCATGCCGGGCGCGCGCAGCTCCATCCGCTCGTACGCTTCCTTCGTGAACGCGCGCAGGCCGCACTGGCTGTCGCCGAGGCGCGAGCCGGAAAACAGTCCGAGCAGGAACGTGATCGTCGGCGTGCCGATGACGCGGTGGCTCCACGTCATCGAGCCGGGGTCCATCGTCTTCAGCCGGTTGCCGACGGTCATATCGTAGCCGTCGCGGAGCGGTTCGATCAGAGGATCGAGGTTGAGCAAGTCGTACGTATCGTCGGCGTCCGCCATGACGATGTACTTTCCGCGCGCTTCGGCGAAGCCGCGCATGTGCGCCGCACCGTAGCCGCGCCGCGGCTCATCGATGACGCGGGCGCCGGCGCGGAGCGCTTCGTCGCGCGAGCGGTCCGTCGAGCCGTTATCGACGACGATCACCTCGCCGCGCAGGCCGGAGCGCGCGAACCACTGGCGCGCCTTCTCGACGCAGGCGGCAACGGTGGCCTCCTCGTTCAGGCAGGGCAGCACGACGGAGACGTCGAGTTCCGGCGCCGCCTGGGAGACGTCGTCGCGGCGCTCCAGCGGGCCTTCGGGGGTCTTATCGCGCGGTCTGGCGGTCACCATAGCCGTAATCGGAACCCGCGCCGGGCACGAACGACCGGCAGCGGGCAGCCTGCAGGATCGAAGTTGGACTCATTATACAGAAACGGTCAAGCGGCCCGATTGATACAGGGGCTATCTGACCACCTTGTAGATGACGTAGGGGACGACCTCCCGGACCAGCTGCGTCCGGTAGAAGGTGACGAGCACGCTGTTGGCCGACCCCGTCTCACGCGCGGCGATGTAATCGACGCCCCAACGGTCGATCACCTGGCTCAGCTCGGTCTGATCGAGCTGGCCCTGAATAAACAGCGTCACGTCATTGCGCCGCGGGCCTTCGCCCGCCGCGCCCCCGAAGTCGACGGGATAGACGTCCGGCAGCAGGCCCGGGATCATGTGGTTCAGCTGTTGCGGCTCGGCGAGAACGACCGAACCCGGCGGGATGTTTTGACCCATGTAGTCGATGAGATCGTTCGCGTAGGGATCGAGGCGCCATGTGGCGGAGAGCCCGCGGTCGATGCCACCGAGGAAGATCGACTGGTCGGGACCCGGTAGGTACGAGTCGCGACGCGTCCAGTCATAGAACACACCGCCATCGGCGCGCACATACTGCTCCTGGACAAGGAGCGCGGCGCCGAGCAGGACCGCGAGCGTCACTGCGGGAACGACAGCCATCGTCGCAAATGAGCGCAGCCGTCCTACCGCGATAGGACCTAGCGCAGCGAGCCGCCGCGCGCCCTCGAGCGTAAGGTAGCCCAAGATTGGGCCGACGGGGATCATCCAGGGCACCTTCCACAACGTCTGCGGCGTCATGACTTTAGAGAGCGGCGTCGAGAAGACCGGGACGAAGAAGGCGATGAGCGAGCCGAGGGTCATCGCGGCAAGCATCTGGTTGCCGACCCGTCTTCGCGCGACCAGCCAGGCGAGCGGCGTGAGCACGATCGCCGCGATGACGAGCGGGTGGATGATCATATGGTAGTTGCCGATGATGAGGCCGTGACCCAGCTCCACGAAGCGGAACTTGTCGCGGAAGGTGATGGCGCTCTCTTCGGTGCCGAAGAGCTCCGGCGCCGTGCCCTGGAGCAGCTGACGCTGGACGAATGGCCAGATCGACCCCGCAGCGGCCGGCACGAGCAGCAGGCCAAGCCAAACCGCTGAGCGGACGTCGCGGTCCTGCAGCAGCCTGAGCGCCGCGAGCGCAGCGATGGTGATCGCGAGAAAGACGAGCGGGACGGGATGGACGAACGAGATTGCCAGGACGATGAGGGTAAAGCCGATGACGGCGGCGGGCCGGCGTTTCTCGACGAAGCGGGCGACGAAGACCAGGCCGATCGGAAAGAGGAGGAACGCGCCGACCATTTTGTCCTCGCTGATGCGCATGAAGAGATTGCGCCCCATCCCTTCGTGGGGCGAGAGGTCGATCAGCGCGTAGCCGGCCTGAAACAGCATCGCGAGCAGCCCAACCGTCGTGTTCTTGAAGAGCGTCCAGGTCAGTGCGAACGTCGCCAGTAGCACGAAGACCGTGAGCAGCGGGCGCAGGTACTCCAGGAGCACATCGTCCGGCGACGCGCCGCTTGCATTCGAGACGAGCGCTTCGGTGAGCACCCAGACGTTATCGCGCATGCGCGGCGTCGGCGGGTCGTCGGTGCCGAAGAACGGCTCGTGTTTGTTCATGTGATCGGCGCTGACGTAGTCGCGCGCGTAGGCCATGTAGGTCCAGTCGTCGAAGTCGCCTGAGACGC
>JBIOYF010000220.1:0-2846 GCA_044870035.1 Dehalococcoidia bacterium | reverse complement strand
CTCGAAGATGTGCTCGTGGCGCCAGTAACGATACGGGCCGCGCGTCTGCACGTCGGTGAAACGACGGCCCTCCTCGAACTCGGCGATCAGGCTCTCCCAATGGAGCGGCACGCCCAGCCAGCGGATGCGGTACTCCTGCAGCGTCCCGCCGGCCAGCGGCGCCTGCTCGAGCGCTACGATCTCGAAGCGGACCCAGGGCGGCGTGATGTGCGGGAGGTTACGCGGGTCGATGAAGAAGTTGAAGACGCGTTCGCGCGGCGCGGGCACGAGCTGCGAACGCTCCAGCGTGTGCAGCCCGCCGCGCGACCAGAGCCGATCGGTGAGCAGAAGGCCCGCGCCGAGCGTGAGCGCCGGCAGGAGGCGCCGCCTCACGAGATGATCCGAACGATACCCTGACTGCCGTCGACCTCGATCAGCTGGCCGTCGCGGATCAGCCGCGTCGCGTCGACGACGTTGAGCACGGCCGGGATGCCGTACTCGCGCGCCACCACGGCGGCGTGGCTCAGCACGCCGCCCGTCTCCGTCACGACGGCGCAGGCCACCGCGAAGAGCGGCGTCCATGCCGGCATCGTCGTGCGCGCGACGAGCACGTCCCCGGGGCGCAGCCGGTCCGCCTCGGCGAGCGACATCAGAACGCGCGCCGGCCCGCGCGCCATGCCGCTCGAAGCGCCGTTGCCGGAGAGCTGCGGGGAGCCGTGGTCGCCGAGCGCGCTGGGCTTCGGCTCTTCTGCGGGCGGCGGCGCGCCGATCGTCTGCGGCGGCTCGACGTTCGACCAGCGCGCCATCTCGGCTTTGCTGCGGTCTGCGATCGACTGCGCGTCGGGCGCGCTGCCGCGTAGCGCGCCGAGGAGATCGGGCGCGCGCAGGTAGAAGACGTCGTTCGCTTCGGCCAGCGACCCGTTCGAGACGAGGCGACGGGCGGCGGCAAGCACGAGCCGGCGCGGGCTGAACGCGCAGCGCTGGTCGATGTAGAAGTTGTGGTCTTCCTGCAGCGACACGACATGCCGCGCGCCCTCGATCGCATCGCCCAGCCTCGCTGCGGCCTCCGGCGAAAGGCCGGACATCGTCTCCGCGATCGCTTCGTCGCGCTGCGCAGCGAGGCGTCGCTGTTCGGCGTCGGGGTTGTAGTCCGGCATTTCGAGATAGCTGCGCAGCTGGCAGAGCGGTATCGACGGGTCCTCGGCCCACGCCGGCGTGGCGAACTCGAACAGGTCGGTGCGCCAGCCGTAGTCGTTGAGGAACGACGCGAACGCTTCGATGAAGGGACGCGCCGCTGTCTCGCTCCGCAGGGCGGCCATGCAGTCGCCGGCGGTAGCGTGGTCGACGCGCAGGATGCGATCGCGCACGGCGGGGATCGACGCGGCGAGCTGCGAGAGCTCCCAAAGCGCACGACCCGCATCGACGCTCCGGCAGCCGTGCCCCTGCACGAGGCGCACGGCCGCCAGCTCGTCATCGGCGACCAGTTCCTGATATGTGGCGATGAGGCGGCGCAT
Organism: Dehalococcoidia bacterium; assembly: GCA_044870035.1. Classification (GTDB taxonomy): domain Bacteria; phylum Chloroflexota; class Dehalococcoidia; order DSTF01; family RBG-16-68-14; genus JBBDXS01. The sequence continues at coordinate 1,353 of JBIOYF010000220.1, read as the reverse complement.
GCCGACGCTGTACGGGAAGAGCGCGCGGGTGTGGAGGGCGCCCATGCGCGTCCGCAAGGCGGGCAGCTTCTCGATCTCCGCAGCGAGCTCAGCGTCCGAGAGCGCATCGAAGTCCGTTTGGAGAAAACGCTGTGTGTGGCCTTCGATTTCAGGGACGATCTTGTCCCAGAAGTAGCGGCCGGACTCGATGAGGCGCGCTGTGTCGACGCCGGCTGCGGCTGCCTCAAACGAGCTCTCCTGGAACCAGTCGTACACGTAGTAGTTCTGCAGGCAGGCGCGCGCCCAGCCGAACCCGTTGATGAACGGCCCGAAATACAGGTCGAAGCCGAGCGGCGTGACGACATCGGGCGTGTGCTCCGTGTCGAAGCCCCAGCAAAGCTCAGCGTCCTCGGGTTTGTCCCAGCTAACGGGGAACGTCTCGGCGGTGCGGGTTTCGGTGGTCGTCATGGCGCTGGCCATTGTATCAAACGCTCGCTTTGGCATCGCGGCACCCGTGTCATCCTGTGCCGCGTGGTGGCGGGGCCCGCACAAAAACATCTTGTTCGGCAATGTTCTCGCGAGCGGCGCGGAGGGCGAGGGATCTCCTCGCACTTGGTCTAGGTAGCGTACTGCTCAGGCCACGTACAGTTGCATGATCGCGCGCCCAAATCTGTGTTCATCTGTGCCAATCTGTGGCTATTTTAGGTACGTCGCCAGACCTTCGCGCAGCGGCGTGAGCTTCGGCGCAAAGACGCGCTCGACGGCCGAGTTGTCGGCGACGGCCTCGTGCGTGATGAAGTCGATCGCGTCCGGCGTCAGCGGCGGGTTGGGCAGCAGTCGGAGCACGCTGCCGATCAGCTTGCCGACCGCGACCGGCTGGTGCAGGATCGGGCGCTTCTTGCCGGCGACTTCGAGCGCGGTCTTCACCACATCGTCCATCGACAGGCGCTCCGGCCCGCCCATCTCGAACGTCTGGTTGTCGGCTTCTGGGAGTTCAGCGGCGTCCGCGAGCACGCGCGCCAGGTCGTCGATGAATACCGGCTGCATGAGCTGCTTGCCGTCGCCGAACGTCGGCACCAACGGCAGCCGGCGCGCGAAGCCGACGAAGCGGTTGAGCGCGACGTCCTCTGGCCCGTAGACCCACGTCGGCCGGACGATCACGTGCGTCATGCCGCTCCCGCGGAGCGCCTCTTCGGCGCGCCACTTGTAGACGAACCAGTGCTTTGCGGCGTCTGGCGCAGCGCCGACGCCGCTGACGTAGACGAAGCGTTGCACGCCCGCCTCTTTCGCTGCGGCGAGCTGGTTCAGCGTGCCCTGGTAGTCGATCTGCTCGAACGTGTGGCCCTTGCGCTTGTTCTCGATCGGGCTGTTCGG
>JBIOYF010000219.1:0-3286 GCA_044870035.1 Dehalococcoidia bacterium | reverse complement strand
ACAAGGAAAGGCAGGTGGAAGTTGCCAGCGCTCATTATTGTGAGCGTCGTGGTTGGCGTGCTAGCGCTGGCGGTAGGGGTTCTTCTCGGATACAGGAGTAAAGTTCGATCAGGCAAGGGACAGGTCGAGGCGGCGGAGCAGAGGGCCGCCCGAATCCTGGAAGAAGCGCAGTCACAGCAACGGGAAACGCTTCTTGAAGCCAAAGAGGAGGCGATACGACTCAGGACCCAGGCGGAAGCCGAGCTCAAGACCCGGCGGGACGAAGTCCTACGCCTGGAGCAACGCATCGCTTCCAAAGAGGAGAACCTAGACCGCAAGCTTGAGGCGCAAGACCGCCGAGAGCAAGAGATCGCCAATCAGCGACAGCAACTAGATAACCAACGTTCGGAAATAGACGAGCTGCGGCAGCGCCAGCTACGCGAGATCGAACGCGTAGCGGGCCTGAGCGCCGACGAAGCGCGCGAGCTCCTTCTCCTAGAGCTGGATAAGGAGATCCGGGAGGACGCCGCCCGGCGTCTCCGGCTGATCGAGCTCGAGGTCAAGGAAAAGGCCGACCTGCGCTCGCGGGAGATCCTCGCGACGGTCATGCAGCGGCTGATGACGGACGTCGTCGGCGAGACGACGGTCTCGGTCGTACCCATTCCTAGCGACGACATGAAGGGGCGCATCATTGGCCGTGAGGGGCGCAACATCCGTGCGCTCGAGGCGGCGACGGGCGTCGATCTGATCATCGACGACACGCCGGACGCCGTCGCGCTGGCCAGCTTCGACCCGGTGCGGCGCGAGATCGCCCGCATCGCGTTGACGCGGCTAGTGCAGGACGGCCGGATCCATCCGACCCGCGTCGAAGAGATGGTCGAGAAAGCGCGCGCGGAGGTGGAAGAGAGCATTGTTGTGGCGGGCGAGGAAGCCGCGCTGGAGGCGCACTGCCCCGGGCTGCACCCAGAGGTGCTGAAGACCTTCGGTCGGCTGAAATACCGCACGTCGTACGGTCAGAACCAGCTCAGGCACGCGGTCGAGACGGCACACATCGCCGGGATGCTCGGCGCGGAGATCGGCGCCGACGTGAATATCTGCCGTCGCGGCGGGCTGCTGCACGACCTCGGTAAGGCGATCGACCACGACGTGGAGGGCACGCACGCGCTGCTGGGCGCAGAGCTGGCGCGTCGCTTCAAGGTGAGCCCGCCCGTCGTGCACTGCATCGAATCGCACCACGACGAGGTCGAGCCCAAGACAGTCGAGGCGATCGTCGTCCAGATCGCTGATGCGATCAGCGGCGCCCGTCCTGGGGCGCGCCAGGAGACGCTGGAGCACTACATCAAGCGCCTTGAGGCGCTGGAGAGCGTCGCGACCGGCTTCCCAGGTGTCGAAAAGGCGTTCGCCATTCAAGCCGGGCGCGAGGTGCGCGTGATCGTGAAGCCGGAGGCGATCGACGACGTGGAGGCGATGCGGCTGGCGCGCGATATCAGCAAGGCCGTCGAGGAGACGCTGGACTATCCGGGCCAGATCAAGGTGACCGTCGTGCGCGAGACGCGCGCCGTGGAGTACGCGCGGTAAGGCCGTTTGTGAACATCCTGATGATCGGCGACGTGATCGGGAAGCCGGGGCGGAAGGCCGTGGCCGGGCTGCTGCCGTCGCTGCGCGAGGAGCTCAAGCTCGATCTCGTGATCGCCAATGGCGAGAACGCTGCCGCGGGCCGCGGGCTGACGCCGGGGACGGCTCAAGAGCTGTTCGACGCGGGCGTCGACGTGCTCACGTCGGGCAACCACATCTGGGACCAGCGAGAGATCCTTACGATTATCGATCAGGAGTCGCCGATCCTGCGGCCACTGAACTATCCGCCGGCGGCGCCGGGCCGCGGCGTGCTGACGCAGAAGGGCGTGACGGTGCTGAACCTACAGGGCCGCACGTTCATGCCGGAGATCGATGACCCGTTCCGCGCCGCGGACGCCGCGCTGCAAGGCATCGACGACAAGGCGATCGTGATCGTCGACATGCACGCAGAGGCAACGAGCGAGAAGCAGGCGATGGGCCGCTATCTGGACGGGCGCGTATCGGCGGTGGTGGGGACGCACACGCACGTGCCGACGGCCGACACGCGCATCCTGCCCGGCGGCACGGCCTATGTGACCGACGTCGGCATGGTGGGGCCGGCGGAGTCGATCATCGGAAACGAGATCGAGCCGGTGCTGCGACGCTTCATCACCGGCATGCCGACGCGGCTGCCGGTCGCCGAGAAGGGCGGGCCGGTGCAGTTCAACGCCGTCCTCATCGAGGTGGAACCGTCGGACGGGCGGGCGCGGCGGATCGAGCGAGCCGACCGGGAGTACTCGCTTGGCGTCTAGGGGCGACTTTCACTGTCACAGCACGGCCTCGGACGGGGCGCACGCGCCGGCGTACGTCGTCGAGCTTGCCTACGGGCAAGGCGTGCGCGTGCTGGCGCTCACCGACCACGATTCGACAGAAGGAGTGGCGGAAGCGCGCCGGGCGGCCGAGAAGTTTCCCGACCTGACGCTGGTCCCCGGCGTCGAGTTCGGCACGGATATCCCGGGCGGCGAAGTGCACGTGCTCGGCTACTATCTCTTCCCCGAGGACCACGAGCTGCAGTCGACGTTGCAGCGGCTGCGCGAGGGGCGCCGCGGGCGCGGCGAGCGGATGGTGGCGAAGCTGCAGGCGCTCGGGCTGAACGTCACGTGGGAGCAGGTGCAGCGTCACGCCGGCGACGCGTCGGTCGGCCGGCCGCACGTCGCGGCAGCCCTGGTCGAGAGCGGCGCCGTCGAGAACGTGAAGGAAGCCTTCGACAAGTACATCGGCCGCAACGGCCCGGCCTACGCCGAGCGCGAGAAGATGACGCCGGCCGAGGCGGTCGCGACGATCGTCCGGCTGGGCGGCGTGCCCTGCCTGGCGCACCCGGCCGACCTCGAGGGCTTCGACGACCTGCTGACGGAGCTGAAAGCCGCCGGCCTGGCGGCGATGGAGGTCTTCTACAAGGACTACGACCCGGAGACCGTCGAGCGGCTGCATGAGGCAGCGCAGCGCTACGACCTGGTCCCGTTGGGCGGTAGCGACTACCACGGCATCTTCGGGCGGGAGGAGCCGCTGCCGGGCGGCATGTACAGCCCGCTGCCGGAGGCCTCGGTTGAGGCGATCCTGGCACTCGGCCGCGAGCGCGTGCGCGGCAGCGCGAAGTAACGCAACATAACCCCTCTTCGACTAGCGCGCTCTGGCTGGTAGGCTAGGCAGGTCGGAGCGGCCCATGCAGTGCGCGACCCACCCGAACGTTGAG
>JBIOYF010000218.1:0-16004 GCA_044870035.1 Dehalococcoidia bacterium | reverse complement strand
CGCCACGCGAAGAGCGCACCGTGCAGGTCTATCGACTCGAGCTGCGCGGCTTCGCTCCGCCGCTCGTCGAGCTGTACATGGAAGTCGGGCGCGGCGCCTACGTGCGATCGCTCGCGCATGACCTGGGCGAGCGGCTCGGCTGCCACGCGCATCTCGAACGGCTGACGCGGCTTCGCACCGGCCCGTTCGACATCGAACGGTCGCTCAGCATCGAGCAGTTCGAAGCTGCCGTCGAGGCTGGAAGCTGGGAAGATCTGCTCCAGCCGGTCGATTTCGTCCTGGAATCCTGGTACGGCGCGCTGCTCGCCGACGAGCACTCCAGGGCGGTCCGGCAGGGCCGGGTAGTGGAGCTGGAGCCGGCTTCTCAGGGGTTCGCGAAGCTCCCGCCAGATACGGCTTGCCGCGCCTATTCGGCTTCGGGCGACTTCCTGGCGGTGCTCAAATACGAGGGGAAGGGCCTCTGGAAGCCCGAAAAGGTGTTCCTCCCCTTCTAGACTAGGGCCATCCCTAGCTTTGGGTAGCCTTGACAGGCAGCCGAAAAAGGCTATGATTCTACCTAGCCAGCCGCGGGTATCTGAATCTGGCCCCGGCCTGGTACGGACGCCAGTTCGGGAGACCGAGCCATTCCGAATCCGGTCGCGCTGAAGCGGGCCACAAAAGGAGAAAGGGGCAAACACATGGAAGCGTATTGTCTGAAGTGCCGGACCAAGCGGGAGATGACCAGTCCAACACAGGTGACGATGAAGAACGGCAAGCAGGCCACTCGGGGCAAGTGCCCGGTCTGCGGAACACAGATGTACCGGATCGGCAAGAGCTAGACTCCCGCATCGAACTCATCCCGCAGGAACACGCCGAGGGGCGGTCAGATGGCCGCCCCTCGTTTCGTTTCTGGGTTGGCCACAGATTGACACAGATGATCACAGATAGCTGTGATCGCTAGCGCCGCGCCACGGTGGGGGCGCATCTCGACGCGCCCTTCGAAGGACCGGAGTGCTACGATGCTGCCAGACGCAAGGTGCGGGACTATGCCAGACGTCGAAGAGGGAATCCACTATCCAGCGGCTCGGCCTGTTCACCGCCCGTCGATGCTGGGCCGGCGAACGAGTGCCGCGCGTGAGGATCCACAGGAGGGTGCCATGGCGCGCGTGCGGTTGAACGAGACGGCTGATCTGCCGGAGGAGCACCGCTGGCTATTCGAGCGGCTGGAAAGGCAGGGGCCGACCCTGAACATCTTCCGCGCCCTGTCGCACAGCCCGGAAGCCCTCCGGCGGTTCATGAAGTTCGGCACGTACTTGCTCAGCGAGGGCAAGCTAGACCCCAACCTCCGCGAGCTCGCGATCCTGCGCACCGGCTACCTCTGTCGCGCGCCGTACGAGTTCTCGCAGCACGTGGCGTTCGGGCGCCGCGCCGGACTGTCGGACGGTCAGCTCCGCGCCATCGGGGAGCCGGACGCCGCGCTCTTCGACGCGAAGCAGCTGACTGTGCTGGCGTACGCGGGCGAGCTGACGACGGACAGCCGCGTGTCGGACGCGACGTACGCGGCTGTGGAGGCGTTCCTCAGCGCCGAAGAGATCGTCGAGCTGACGATGGTGACGGGTTTCTACAACATGGTGTCGCGCACGCTCAACGCACTCCAGGTCGACATGGAGCCGGCAGCAGAAAAGGATCTAGCGTACCTCGGCGTAGAGACGTGGCAAGCGCCGCCGCTGCCCCCGCCGGAGACGCCGTAGGCGCACGTAGGGGCGCACAGCTGTGCGCCCAGCTCTCCACCTCCCAGTGGTGACACCAACCCCTTTGCGTTATTCCCGCCCAGGTCTACCCTTGGCCCCACAACGCAGGACAGGAGGTGACCGCCATGCCCGCGAATCGAACGCCGAACCTCGGACCTCGAGCTTCTCCAAGACCGCCTCGCCCGTCGGCCGCGCGCGGTGGCCGTCGACCCGGCGCCGGCGCCCCCAGGGGCAACTACAACGCACTCAAGATCGGCCTCCATTCGCCGCGCGTCCGTACGCTCGTCGATAACCTTGTGGCCGATGCTGCGCTCCTTCGCGCCCTCCTCCGCGCTGGAGCTGGCCAGCGAGCGTCGCGGCACAGGGCCGCGGGCCATCCGGCCGAAGCGCGCCGACGGAGCGGCCGCGGGAAATTCAATCAAAGAAAATAGCGCCGTCCAGGTTCCAGAACGCCGATTTTGTTCTCTTTTTCGAAAGTCCAATCAAACGGTCGAGGCCGGGCCTCGGCCGGCTGATAGCTGACAAGCTGAAGGCCGACGGCTCGTGGTAAAGAAAACTTCACTCTTGACACCCCAGCTCGCCGAGGTCTTACACTACAGGTAAGGAAAACTTTACCCCATGCCCGAGCTTCCTCTCTTCCGAGTCCTTGCCGAGCGCGGCCAGAAGCAGCGCTGGCTCCTCGAGCAGCTGCGGGCGCGGGGCGCTGCCTTCAGCGAGACCTACGTGTCGCAGGTAAAGTCGGGCGCGAAGATGCCCAGTAAGCGCTTCCGAGAGGCCGCGGCCGCGGTCCTCGGGGTGCCTGAGGAGGAGTTGTTCGAAATGAAACGCAACGGTCGTTCTGCCCGCACGAGTCGCAGGCCGGCGAGGCCGGCGGCCGGCAACGGTAGGGGGCGCAACCCGATCAACGTCGCGATCATCGGCGTCGGCAACTGCGCGTCGTCGCTGGTGCAGGGCGTGCACTTCTACCACGACGCCCGCGAGGGCGAGAAGGTGCCCGGCCTGATGCACGTCAACCTGGGCGGCTACCACGTGCGCGACCTGCGCTTCGTCGCGGCGTTCGACATCGATGCCAACAAGGTGGGGAAGGACCTGGCGGAGGCGATCTACGCGCCGCCGAACAACACGTTCAAGTTCGCCGACGTGCCGCTGACGGGGGTCCGCGTGTCGCGCGGGATGACGCACGACGGCGTGGGCAAGTACCTGGAGAACGTCGTGCCGAAGGCCTCCGGCCCGACGGACGACATCGTCCGCATCCTGAAGGACACGAAGACAGACGTGGTTATCAGCTACCTGCCCGTCGGCTCCGAGGAGGCGACGAAGTGGTACGTGGAGCAGGTGCTGGCTGCCGGTTGCGCGTTCGTCAACTGCATCCCGGTGTTCATCGCGCGGGAGAAGTACTGGCAGCAGCGCTTCGAAGAGCGCGGCCTGCCGATCATCGGCGACGACATCAAGTCGCAGGTCGGCTCGACGATCATCCACCGCGTGCTGACGCGCCTCTTCCGCGACCGCGGCGTGCGGCTGGACCACACCTACCAGCTCAACTTCGGGGGCAACACCGACTTCCTGAACATGCTCGAGCGCGAGCGGCTCGTCTCGAAGAAGATCTCCAAGACGAACGCGGTCGCGTCGCAGATCGACTACGAGATGCCGATGGACGACATCCACATCGGCCCGAGCGACCACGTACCGTGGCTCTTCGACCGCAAGTGGGCCTACATCCGCATGGAGGGCACCACGTTCGGGAACGTGCCGCTCAACGTGGAGCTGAAGCTCGAAGTCTGGGACAGCCCGAACTCCGCCGGCGTCGTGATCGACGCCGTGCGCTGCTGCAAGCTCGCCCTCGACCGGAAGATCGCAGGCGCGCTGGAGGGACCCTCCGCCTACTTCATGAAGTCGCCGCCGAAGCAGTACACTGACGAGCAGGCGCGCGAACAGGTGGAGAGGTTCATCTCACGGCAGTAAGCTTCGCTGTCTACTGGCTCCTCCGGCTGACGATCCTCCTGATGAGGCCTCTCCCGCTCTGGCTCGGCTACCGGGTGGCGGCGGGCGTGTCAGAGGTCTGCTACCACTTCTTCCCCAAACAGCGCCGCGCCCTGAACGACAATATCGCTTGGGTGCTGGGCACCACCGATCGTCGCCGCGTCGACCCCGTGGCACGGCAGGCGTTCCGCAACTTCGGTAAGTTCGTTATCGATTTCGTCCGCCTCCCGGTCATCTCGAGGGACGAAGTGCGCCGCCGGCTGGTCTTCAACCAGTGGGTCGAGCTGGAGGGGGTGATGGCCTCGAAGCGCGGCATGATCATCGTGACGATGCACTATGGCGCGTTCGATATGGGCGCGATGTCGCTTCCCGTGTACGACTATCCGACGAACGGGATCGGAGAGAACTTCGGCTATCACAAGATGGACGAGATCATCCACGAATCGCGCCGGAAGCTAGGCATGACCTTGATCCCGTCCGACAAGGTGACGGCGGGGGTCTTCCGCGCGCTCAAGCGCGGCGAGATCCTGGCGATGCTGATCGACGTGCCGCCACCGGGCACGGCCATCGAGGTCGACTTCTTGGGGGCCCGCGCTGAGGTATCATCGATACCGGCGCGGGTTGCGCTGCGGACGGGCGCGTGGGTGGTGCCGGCGATGGTGCTGCGCGGGCCGGAGCGCGACGAGATCGTCCGGCCGTTTCTGGACACACAGAGCCTGCGCAACTTCGAGGCGACCGGCGACGAGGAGCGCGACGTACGAGAGATGACGCAACGCATCATGGCATCGTTCGAGCCGAAGCTACGGGAGCATCCGGAGCAGTGGTTTATCTTCCGGCCGGTCTGGCCCGCTCTATCGGGCATGGTGTCGGAGCAACGGGTACAGTCCGCATGATCCGCAACAAGATGTGGAAGTACTACACGTTGCGGCTGGCGTACATCGTGCTGGGTCGCCTTTCGCTGCGCACGCTCTACGGCATCGCGCACTTCTTCGGCAACGGCGCGTTCTACTTGCGGCACAACGCCCGGCGCGCCGTCATCGCGAACATGCGTCAGGTGATGGGTCCGGGGGCTTCCGAGCGGCAGGTGCGGCGCGTGGCGCGCGAGGTCTTCCGCAACGCGGCGCGCTATTACGCCGATCTGCTGTATATCCCGCGCATGGACATCAAACGCTTCTACGAGGAGCAGCTCTCGATCGACGGGACAGAGTACATGCGCGAGGCGGAGCGATCGGGCCGGGGCGCGGTCCTGGTGAGCGGGCACTTCGGCAGCCCGGAGCTGGTCGTCCAGGGGCTGGCGTCGCAAGGCTTCCGCCTCTACAGCATGACGGAGCCGCTCCAGCCACCGGCGCTCTCAGAGTTCACGCAGTGGCTCCGCTCGCGGCACGGGCACGAGTACCGCCCGGTCAGCTTCGGCGCGATCAAGGAAGCGATCCGATGCCTGAAGAGCGGTGGGCTCGTCGCGCTGATGCTTGACCGCGACGTGGGCGGCACGGGCGTGCCGATGGAGTTCTGCGGGGCGATGACGCGCATCCCGCTCGGCGCGGTGGACCTGGCGCTGCGGACCGGCGCCGACCTGATCCCGGCCTGGGCCTGGCGCATCGATGGCTTCCGCTTTCGTTCGGTCATCGGGCCGCCGCTGGAGCTGGTGCGCACGGGCAACTTCGACGAAGACGTGCGCACGAACGCGCGCCGGCTGCTGGAGCTGTTCGAGTTCAAGCTCCGGTCGGACCCCGGCCAGTGGGCGGTGCTGGAATCGATCTGGGACGCCAAGAAGCAGGACGAGAAGCAGCGCGAGCCCGCTGGTACATTACAATAGGGCCGTGGGTACCGCCGATCTCCACATCCACACCTCGCTCGGCGACGGCATGGCGGACGTGCCGGAGCTGCTGGACTATGTCGAGCGCAAGACCGAGCTGTCGGTTATCGCGGTGACCGAGCACGATGACCTGCGCCCCGCGTGCGCCGCGCGCGACGCCTGGGCGCGCGGGAGCTATCGATACGACTTCATCGTGGGCGAGGAGGTAACGACGATCGAGGGCCACCTGCTCGCGCTGTTCATTGAGGAGCCCGTCGCCAGCCTGAAGCCGCTCGCGCCGACGCTCGAGGCGGTCCACAAGCAGGGTGGCCTGGCGATCGTCCCGCACCCGATGAGCTGGTTGACGCGCAGCCTGGGCCAGCGTGTTATTGAGCGCGTGCTGCGCGAACAGCAGGACGGCGTCTCCTTCGACGCGATCGAGCTGTCGGGCAGCCCGGCGGCGCGCGTGAGTGAGAAGAAGGTGCAGCGGCTGAATCGAGAGCAGTACCACCTGCCCGAGGTCGGCAGCAGCGACGCGCACTTCACGGAGACGATCGGCACGTCGCGAACACGCTTCGAAGGTAGCACGGCGCAGGAGCTGCGCTCGGCCATCCTTGCCGGCAAGACATCCGCGGAGCTAGGGGCGTACCCCTCGATACGGCAGATCGGCGTGGGACGCGTCGTGCGCCAGCAGTGGCGCGGCATGATGGCGACGCCGCGCCAGATGGGCTGGCTCCCGACCATCGCGAGCTTCGTGAAGCGAGCGCTGCCTTGAAGATCGCGCTCGTTTCGCCGTATGACTGGACGGTGCCGGGCGGCGTGAACAACCACTGCCGGCACCTGCGCGAGCAGTTCATCCAGCGGGGGCACGAGGTGCGCATAGTCGCGCCGTCTTCGCAGGAGACCCACGACCAGGACGTGATCACGATCGGCACCCGGCCCGTCTCGCTCCCGGTCGCAGGATCGCTCGCGCGCATTTCGCTTTCGCTGACGCTGGGGCCGCCGGTGCGCAAAGTGCTCGCGCGGGAGCGCTTCGATATCGTGCACGTGCACGAGCCGTTCATGCCCGTACTGCCGATCCACTTTCTGCGCTATTCGGACGCGGTGAACGTCGGGACGTTTCACGCCAGCCGCAGCGGCGACCAGTTCTTCTACTACTCGTGGGGCAAGCGCCACCTGCGGCGCTGGATCCGGCGCCTCGACGGCAAGATCGCCGTCTCGCCCGCCGCGGCGCGCTTCGTGGAGAAGTACTTCCCGGGCTACTACAACATCATCCCGAACGGCGTTGCGGGCGAGCACTTCGCGAACGCGGAGCCGCTGCCGGAGCTGCAGGACGGCAAGCTGAATGTGCTCTTCGTAGGACGGCCGGAGCGGCGCAAAGGCGTCGATCACCTGCTAACGGCGTTCGCGCGCGTGCGCCGGCAGCGCGACGACGTGCGGCTGATCGTGGTCGGCGGCGGCAAGTTCGACCGCTACGAGCGGATGGCGCGTTCGCTGCGCGTGAGCGATGTGATCTTCAAAGGATACGTGTCCGACGAGGAGCTGCCGCGCTACCACAAGTCGGCGCACGTCTTCTGCGCGCCGAACACCGGGTTTGAGAGCCAGGGCATCATCCTGCTCGAAGCGATGGCGGCGGGACTGCCCCTCGTCGCCAGCAACATCGAGGGCTTCGCGGCGGTGCTGACGCATGGCGTGGAGGGACTGCTCGTGCTGCCGGGCGACGACGAGCTGCTCGCGGAGGCGCTGCTCGAGCTGCTGGGCGACGAAGCGCTGCGCCGCCGGATGGGCGAGCAAGGCCGCCGGCGCGCCGAGGAGTTCAGTTGGGACCGTGTGTCGCAGCAGATCCTCTCGTACTACGAACGGCTTCGCCACGAACGCGCGATGATGGGCGCGGAGCGCGCGCCGGAGCAGGCGGTCTAGCGATGGCGCGGATCAAGTCGTTCACGCTTCTGCCTCGCGCCGTGCCGCGCCGCATCACCGACCCGATCGTGGCAGTGCTGGCGCGCGCCGGCGTCGCGCCGGACCACCTGACGCTGCTCGGCTTTGCGGGCAACGTCGGGGCGGCCGTGCTGGCTGCGCGCGGCGAGTTCCTGGCCGCCGGCATCGTGGCGCTGATCTTCAGCGCGCTCGATCTGCTGGATGGGGCGCTCGCGCGCGGCACGGGGCGCGCGACGGCGTTCGGCGGCGTGCTCGATTCGACGCTGGACCGCCTGTCCGAGGCCGCCGTGCTGGCGGGCGTGGCGTTTTACTACGTGCAGAGCGGCTCGCGTGAGGAGGTCGTCCTCTGTTTCGCCGCGCTGACCGGCTCTATCCTCGTCAGTTACATCCGCGCGCGGGCGCAGTTCTACGGCCTGGATCTCACGGACGGGCTGTTCACGCGGCCGGAGCGCGTGCTCGTGCTGGGCGGAGGACTTATCATAGGCCAGGTGCGCATCGCCCTCTGGGTGCTGGCCGTGATGGCCGGCGCGACGGCGCTGCAGCGGCTCTACGTGGTCTGGGACCGCTTCCGCCGCGACCCGCCGCCGCCCGAGGGCAGACAGATAGATAAACGAACATGATCCCGCTGCGAGACCAGGAGTACATCCAGCAGCTCTTCACGCGAGAGCTGCTGGGCCGCGTGAAGATCGACTACTTCACGCAGCGCGCCTCGCAGATCTACGTCCCCGGACGAGAAGAATGCGCGACGTGTGAGGACACGCGCAAGCTGCTTGAGGAGCTGGCGTCGCTGAGCGAGAAGATCACGCTGACGGTGCGCGAGCTGGCCGACGAGCGGGACGAGGCGAAGAAGCTCAAGATCGATAAGGTGCCGGGCATCGTCGTTCGCGGGGCGGCCAACCGCCCGGTGCGCTTCTTCGGCGCACCGGGCGGCAACGAGTTCAGCAACTTCGTCGAGACGGTCATCGCGGCGTCGAAGCCGAACATAGAGCTGGGAGCGGAGACTGCAAAGCAGCTCAAGCGGCTGAAGGACAAGGTCTCGGTCGCGGTGTACGTGACGCCGACCTGCCCGTACTGCCCGCAGGTGGTGCGAGCGGCGTACCGGCTGGCGCTGGCGAGCGCGCACGTAGAGGCGTCGGCCATCGAGATCAGCGAGTTTCCGCGGCTGGGCCAGCAGCTCAACGTCCGCGCCGTGCCGCTGACGGTGCTCAACAATCAGACGGCGATCCCCGGCGCGATGGACGAAGCGGCGCTGCTCGACGCGATCCTGAAGGTCGCGGAAGGCCGCGTCGCGACGCCGGCCCGTGATGCCGGCGCGACGACTGTCGCCGCCGCGGCGGAAGCGGCGCCGCCTCCCAGCGGCCTGATCCTGCCCCGATAGCATGATCGCCGCCGAAGGTCTAGCACCCGCCCTTCCAAGCCCGGCCGCGCGGGTGCGTCAGCTCTACGAGCGGCTGACTGAGCTCGACTTCACGCAGCCGCTTTCGTTCGCTGCGCTGTCGATGGCGTTCATCCTGTCGCGCATCCCCTGGCTGGACCGTGGCTACGGCACCGATCCGGACGCTTGGCGCGTCGCGCTGACCGCGGACTACCTGCGCGACACAGGCCAGTACTACCCGTCGCGGCTGCCCGGCTATCCACTGCATGAGTTCATCACCACCGGCACCGGTATGATCCGCGAAGGCTGGGTCTGGACCAACCTGAGCACGGTGATCATTTCGCTCGTAGGCGTGTACATCTTCGCGGCGCTGGCCAAGAAGCTCGACCTGCCGAATCGAGGCGTGCTGACGCTGGGCTTCGCCTTCGCGCCGCTCTTGTGGATCAACAGCGCGATGACGATGGATTACATGTGGGCGCTGACGTTCCTGCTGGGCGCCTACCTTGCGCTGCTGTACGGGCAGCCGCAGCTCGCGGGCCTCAGCCTGGGGCTGGCAGCGGGCTTCCGCCTTACGTCCATCTACATGCTGCCCGTTTTCTGGCTCTACATCTGGCGCACGAAGGGGCGCGACCAGATCCGGCCGCTGACGTTCACCACGCTCGCCGTAACGCTGGCGGCGTACACGCTGGTGCTGATGGATTACGGGCTGAACTTCCTCAACTTCTTCGACCAGAAAGTGCCGCTGGAGGAGTTCATCAAGCGCCTGGCGAAGGACGGCCTGGGCGTCATCGGCGTGATCGCTTTGCTCGCCGCGCTGCTCCTTTCCGTCCGCCGGCTGCGCTTCTTCCCGCGTGACCTGCGCGACGACGCGCACGTGTTGGTCTGGACGGCGGCGATCGTGCTGTCCTTCCTTTCATACACGCGGCTGCCGCACGAGATCGCCTACCTCGTCCCGCTCTTCCCGTTCGGCTTCTTCCTGATGGCGCGCTACTTCAGCCGCACCGTGCTCGTGGTGTGTCTGGCTGCGATCGTGCTAGCCGGCTTCGTCGACGTCACATCGTCGGACGACGCTACCGGATTCAGCGCCGCAACGTTTACCTCGGCCGGCCTCGGGCAAGGGATGCTGCTGTCCGACCGTGACACGCTGCAGAACCAGATGGACTTCGCCCGCGAAGTCCGCGTGCTCACTTCTACGAACAATGAGATCCGCAAGCCGGCTGTCGTCGCCGTCGGCTTCATCTATCCGGAGCTGGCCATGCTCTACAGGGACCAGCTCCAGTTCGGGATCATCGAGCGCGACATCGATGCGATCAGCCAGCTCTCAGACAAGGGGCGCGCCTGCGACCCCGGCTGTCAGGTGGCGCCGCAGATCGAGTACGTCTGGCTGCTCGACTACGATACGTTCCAGCAATACAGGCAAGACGGCAAGACGGTCTACATGACGCCCGATGCCGAGCGCAGCACGTTCACCGTGTACGGCTACAGGCCCGCGTACTTCGGAGCGATCGAGCTGCCGCTGACGCGCGAGAACCCGTCGTTGGGCAAGGGCACGGCCAACACGAACCGCTAGCGGTAGCGCCGCGCGAGCAAGACGCCCGCGCCGAGGAGGCCGCCGGCGAGCACAACCGTCGCTGCGATCACCACGATAATCAGCGCGGTGTTCGAGTCGCCCTGGCCACCGGCAGTGGTGCTGGGGTTCCCGATGTCGTCCGGCGCGGCAGGAGTGAGCGCGTTGTCATCGGGCGTCGGCGCCTCGCGCGGCGGCAGGCCAACGCTGTCGCGCCAGGCGTTCTCCAGACCGTCCTCGTTGAAGGCGTAGACCTGCTGGAGCGCGCCGGCGGTGCCCGCGCCGGCATCGATGGCGCGGTAGAGATCGGCGAACTTCTGATCGCCGTAGGTCTCGATCAGGAACTTCACCAGACTCCACGATTCGCCGTAGAAGAGCTCGACATTTTGGGCGAGGCCGCCGCTGCTAGCCGAGCTCATGCTGCGCACCGAGAGCACCCTACCGCTCTCGATGGCCGAGTCGACCGCTCCACGTTGACCGCGGAACGGCTGCGACTGCATGTAGACCGCCATCCCCTCGGTGACCCAGTCCGGCGGATTGTATGAGGCCTTGAGGGCCGCGCGCTGGACGATATGAGCGACCTCGTGGCGAGCGATGTCCTTCGGCGACGCGTCGGCGGCGACCATCGCTGCGTCGGAGTAAACGACTTCCCCCAGCGTAACGACGTTCTCGCTATTGTTCCCGAGGATGGCCGGCCCCATCTCTTCCGCTGTCCGGTAGTAAAAGATCCGTACCGGAATATCGACTGTCGTCTGAAGAAGAGCGCTGGCGCGCTGCTCGCTCTCCAGGCCGGCCTCCAGCACGGCGCGCGCCTCGTCTTCGCTGCCGCTGTAGTACCAGACGGTCATGTTCTTCTCGGTGATCGTCTTCCAATCGAAGCGGTCGTCTTCGTAGCTGACGGTCTGGGGCTCGGTTTCCCGCGTCTCGCCGCCCGCGGTCAGACGCCAGAAGTAGGTCACCTCGGCGCCGGGAATGATGATGTCCTGCTGGCTGCCCGAGAGCTGGTAGTGACACGTCGGGTTGCTGCCCGCCGTGCACTGCGGTACGGCCGTCGCGCGGACGCCGTCCGGCGCGATCTGGTAGACGAGCCGGATGTCGTCGAAGCCGCCGCTGGCTGAAGCGTCGAGCTGGAAGCGGATGCCGTTCGGGAAGTCGCTCTGCGCGGTACTGCTGTGCACCTCGATCGCGCTCTGGGCTAAGGCGATGTGGCCGATGGCCATCGATGCGAGGACCAGCGCTAGCGCTACGGCGATCGTCCGCCTCATGCCCCGTCCGATCCGATGTTCGACTTCAGGTACGCCGTCATGAAGCCGTCCAGGTCGCCGTCCAGCACGCTTTCGGCATCGCTCGTCTCAAAGCTTGTCCGGTGATCCTTCACCATCTTATAAGGGTGGAGCACGTAACTGCGGATCTGGTTGCCCCACTCCGCCGAAATGTGTTCGCCCTTGAGCTTGGCGCGCTCCCGGGCCTTTTGCTCCACCTCGCGTTCGAGCAGGCGCGCCTCCAGCACCTTGAGCGCCAGCTCCTTGTTGCGTCCCTGCGACCGCTCGTTCTGGCAGGTCACGACAAGGCCCGTTGGCAGGTGCGTGATGCGGACGGCGGTAGCGTTCTTTTGCACGTTCTGACCGCCGTGGCCGCTCGCGCGGAAGACGTCGATGCGCAGGTCGTCCGGGTTGATCTTGACTTCGGCGGCGCTCTCCGCCTCGGGCAGCACTTCGGCCAGCGCGAACGACGTGTGGCGCGCGTGGTCCGCGTCGAACGGCGAGAGCCGGACGAGGCGATGGACGCCGCGCTCCGAGCGCAGGTAGCCGTAGGCGAGCGGCCCGCGCACCTCCAACGTGGCGCTTTTGATGCCGGCCTCCTCGCCCTGCGTCATGTCGATGATCTGCGCCGCGAAGTTGTGGCGTTCCGCCCAGCGCAGGTACATGCGCAGCAGCATTTCGGCCCAGTCCTGCGACTCGGTGCCGCCGGCTCCGGCGTGGATCGCGAGGATCGCGTCTCGCGCGTCGTACGGGCCGGCGAACGTCAGCTCGAACTCCAGCTTGTCGAGCTCGGCGGCGATCGCGTCGACCTCGCGCTGGACGTCTTCGGCAAGCGGCGCGTCGTCCGCGGCCAGCTCCGCCAGCTCCTTCGCTTCGGCGGCCCGCCGCTGTAGGCCGCGCCACGTCGCGATGCGCGCCGTCACGTCGGCGAGGCGCTTCATCGTCGACTGGGCGGCCTGCGGGTCGTCCCAGAGTCCGGGCTTGGCGGACTCTTCTTCGAGTCGTTTGGCTTCTTGCTCCAGGGAGGCGACGTCAAAGACGCATCAGTACGTGGCTGATGCGCGCGGAGAGCTGTTCGATCCGGTCTGTGAGCTCGCTCATGCTGGCTCCACTGTAGCACGCTTCGTCATTCCTGGCGAAGCGAGGAATCTCGGCGCTACATGCACCGAAGCCACTCTTGATTCACACAGCCCTCAGCCCCTTAGTCCCCTCTCCCCACAGGAGAAGGGAAGGCGGCAGCCGGGGTGAGGGAAGACAGCCGCGCCTTCCCTGACCTTTACGCTCCTATAGTTCTGCTATCCTATCCCCGCCATGAGCGAGCTGCTCCTCCCCTACGTCCGGGATGGCGTCGCCTTCCTGCGGATGAACCGGCCCGAGAAGCACAACGCGTTCAACCGCGAGCTGTCCGTCGCGGTATCCGCCGCGATCGATGTCGCGGAGGCCGATGACGGTGTGCGCGTGATCGTGGTCACCGGCACCGGCAAGGCGTTCTCCGCCGGCGCCGACATGAATGAGGCGCTCGCGTCGTTCGATAACGGTCCTTCCAGGAAGGACGGCGACGTGATGGCGCAGGCCGTCGTGCGTGTGGCGCGTGCCGCCAAGCCGGTGATCGGCGCGATCAACGGCTACGCGTTCGGCGGCGGCGCGGCGCTAGCCTGCGCCTGCGACATCCGCATCGCGTCGGAGCGGGCGAGCTTCCGCTTTCCAGGCGCAGAGTACGGCCTTGTCGTCGGCGGGAGTCAGCTCCCGCGCATCGTCGGCGCGCCGATGGCCAAGGAGCTGATCTTCACCGCGCGTGTCGTCGAAGCGGACGAAGCGCTGCGCATCGGACTGGTGAACAGCGTCGTCCCGCACGAGAACCTGGACGAAACAGCATGGGACCTGGCGCGGCAGATCGCGAAGCAGTCGCCGGACGCCGTGCGCTGGTCGAAAGCCGTGATCGACGCCGCGTCGATAGTCGAGAAGGGCGTCGAGCTGGAGATCGAGGCGAACCGCACGCTGCGCGGCTCAGCCGACCACATGTCGCGCTTCCGCGAGGCGACGCAGCGCGTGGCGAAGTCGGAATAGCCGCAACGAATTGGCCACAGATAACACAGATGGAACGCAGATTGGGAGACGCCGAAATGTAGGGGCGAGCGGCGCTCGCCCTGACCAATGTAGGGGCCGGCTGGAGCCTGTCCTGAGTGGCAAGCGAAGGATGCCGGCCCGAAAAGGAGAAACCCACATGCCAACCGCACCACCAGCCGACGTCGTTGAAAAGGTCACGTCGTACATCAAACACAACGCGACGAAGGAACCGGCCGCGCTACGCCAGCTCGTCCAGGCCGGCCACGAGCGCATGCTCGCGCTGATCGACGGCGTTTCGGCCGAACAAGCGTCGTTCAAGCCGTCCGCCGACGACTGGTCGATGCTCCAGCTCATGCACCACGTCGTCAGCGCGAAGGGGGGCGTCGCGCGCATCTGCGAACGACTCGCCAGCGGCGAATCGATTCCAGGCCGGGGTCGCGAAGGCGACGAGCAGGACGGCATCGTCCGCGGCGACGGATTCGCGTCGCTGGCCGACGCGCGCAAAGCGATGGAGGCCGCCCACCAGGAAATACTCGCCTTCATCGACGGACGTCTGGCCACGGCGAACACCGACACGCGCTTCAACCACTTCGTCTTCGGCGATCTGAACTGCCGCGAGTGGGCAGCGTTCCAGCGCGTCCACGACGGCGACCACGCCGGGCAGATCGAGCAGATCAAGGCGGCTGCGGGGTATCCGGCATAACAATGACGGCAGCCACCTCCTCCATCGACGTGCTCCCGTACTGGGGGCGCCTCAACGAGGGTATCATCAGCCTCGTCGACTGCATCCCGGACGACAAGCTGAACTGGTCGCCCAAGCCAGAGCTATGGAACTTCAAGGGCATCTTGATCCACATCAGTGGATCGCGGCACGGCTGGCTCACCAACGACGTGAAAGACGGCGCCCCGTCGCCCGATGTCATCCGCGAGGCGCAGACCAAGGAAGGGATCAAGCGTCACTTGCAGGTCTCCTGGAACCGAGTCGAACGCTTCCTCTCCAATCCGCCACAGCTATCGGCGGTCTACAAAGGTGACCTCAACGATCCGCGCACCTACAACGGCCACTGGATCGCATATCACCTGCTGGAACACGATATCCACCATCGAGCGGACATCTTCCACTACCTGGCGCTGCTCGGCGTCGAACACCCGGCAGTTAGCACGCCATGACGATATCGACCCCCGCCGCGCTCGACATCGTCCCGTTCTGGGCACGCCTGAGCGAGGGTATGATTCGCCTTGTCGACTACATCCCGGACGACAAGCTGGACTGGTCGCCCAAGCCGGAGCTCTGGAGCTTCCGCGGCATTCTGTTCCACATAGCTTCTGCACGGGACACCTGGCTTACCCGCGATGTGCGGGACGGCGCCGGCGCGCCAGATGTCGTGCGGACGGTGCAGACGAAGGCTGAGATCCAAGACGCGTTGCTACGCACTTGGAAGCGGCTCGAGGCGTTCCTGCGCGATGCTCCGAAGCTGAATGCGACGTATACCACACCGTGGGAGACGGCGAACGGTCACTGGATCGCGTTTCATGCGTTGGAACACGATATCCACCACCGGGCGGATATCTTCCACTATCTTGCGCTGCTCGGCATCGAGCATCCGGAGGTCGGCACGCCATGACATATCCGCCGCTCGACATCACGCCGATCTGGGCAACTGTGAACGAGGACATGATCGAGATCGTCGATCTCTTCGGCGAAGAGAAGCTGAGCTGGTCGCCCAGCCGGGAGCGCTGGAACGCGCGCGGCATTCTGCTGCACTGCGTCATCGGCCGCTTCGGCATCTCGGGCGCCGTGATCCAAGACGGCAAGACGAACCCCGAGATCCTCAAGGAAGGCCAGACGAAAGAGGGCCTGAAGTCGCAATTGCTCGCCTCGTGGGAGCGGCTGGCGCAGTTCGTCGGGAGCGAGACGCTGCTCGCCGGCGAGTACGACGTGCCGTACCAGGGCAAGACGGCGAAGCTCAGCGGCCACTGGCTGGCCTTCGGGCTGCTGGAGCACGACATCCACCACCGCGGCGAGCTGATCGGCCTGCTCGACCTGCTGGAGGTCGCGCACGCGGAGCCGGACTCCGTCGAACGCCGGCTGAGGGAGCTGCTCGGCCCGTGACGGCGAAAGGCTCCCGCTACGCCACGCTGCGCCCCGCCGTGGAGGCGCTGGTCGACGAGACGATCGCGACGCGGCGCGACATCCACCAGCACCCCGAGCTCTCGTACGAAGAGGAGCGGACGCAGCGAGTCGTGATCGACCGGCTGACGGCGCTCGGGCTGGAAGACGTCCGCCCGA
>JBIOYF010000217.1:0-3751 GCA_044870035.1 Dehalococcoidia bacterium | reverse complement strand
GCGCATCGATGTTGGGGCCGGCGTAGACCGCGCGGCCGTCCGTATCAACGACGACGACGCCCAGCCGCTGGCTCGTGACGCCGACCACCGCAATGTCGTTGCCCGACAGACCGGAGGCCGACAGCGCCGCGTTCGTCACCTCGCAGATGACCGACCAGAAGCGCTCCGCGTCGAACGACCAGCTGAACGGGGCGTCGGGCAACGTCTTGTAGGCCCACTCGCGGCGCGCTGAGGCGATCTTGCCCGCGCCTGGCCGTACGACGACGCAGCGCGCGCCGCTCGTGCCGGCGTCGAGGCCGATGATGTGCTCAGCCGCCACGCTTCACCTTCAGCGCGGCGGGGTTGGCGACGTGCCGCGGCCGCGCGCCGCGCAGGAAGCGTTCGAGGTCTTCGACGACGGTGCGCGACTGGCGCACGACGGTCTCGCGCGTCGCGCCGCCGATGTGCGGCGTGAGGATGACGTTTGGGAGCGCGCGCAGCGGGCTGTCGGCGGCGAGTACAAAACCGGGAAACACGTCGAGCGCGGCGCCCGCGATGCGGCCCATCGTTAGCGCTTCCGCGAGCGCGTCGTAGTCCAGCGCCTGGTGCGCGCCGGCGCTGATCACGTACGCCTCCGGCTTGAGCATGTCGAGCGCCCTCGCGTCGAGGAGCTGGTCCGAACCCGAGAGCGACGTGTGCAGCGTCACGAAGTCGGACTCGCGCAACAGCTTGTCCAGCGGCACCATGCGCGCGCCGACGAGCTTGCTGCGCTCCTTCGGGACGTAGGGGTCGTACGCGAGGACGCCGGCGCCCAGGCAGCGCGCTCGTTCCGCCACCATCCCGCCGATGTTGCCCAGCCCGATCACGCCGACCGTGCTGCCGGAGACCTCGCGGCCCTGGAAGCGGATGTAGGCGTCCATGGGGTTGGTCCACTCACCAGCGACGACGTGCAGGTGGGATGGGATCATCTGACGCGCGACTGCGATCATCAGTGCGATCGTGTGCTCCGCCACCGCGATCGAGTTGCGTGTCGGCGTGTGGATGATCGGGATGCCGTGCTCAGTCGCGGCGTTGACGTCGATCAGGTTCAGCCCGTTGCGGCAGACGCCGGCGATGCGCAGCTGGGGCGCGGCGAACGCTTCCGCCGTCAGAAAGTCCGCTTCGACGACGACGATGTCGGTCTTCTCATCACGCAGGCGCGCCGCGAGCTTCGCCGGGTCCTGCAGGCGCATCTGCGCCGTCCACGGCTCGTACGTAACGCGGACGCCGGCCTTGCGCAGGCGCTTGAGCCAGTCTTGATCGAATGGGGCGAGGACGAGCGCCTTGGTCACGCGACGTTACAGCTCGAACACGTTCTTGCCCGAGGCCTCGTCGTGACGAACGCGGCCGCCGACGCCCACCATCTCGCGCGTAGTCATCGTTGCGAGGTCGCCGGCGGCGTTCGCGACGAAGCGCCGGCCGTCCTCGATCCGGCCGATCACGATCGCGTAGTCCGGCGCGCCTTCGCGGTTGTGCATGACGGTGTACGTCTCGATGGTCGCTGCGCCGTTCGCCTGTTCGACCAGCACGGGCCGCGACATCTCGTCGATCTCCTGTTGGTCGCGCGACATGTCGGGCCGGGACCAGTCGCCGTCCTTGGGGTGGGCGCTATAGACGCCGGCCGCGTGCTTCGTGATGAACCAGCCGAGCGCGGTGACCAGGCCGACGGCCTCCGGCTCCTCGCGTAGCCGCTCGACCATCGACGCGATGCCGTGCGTCGAGTAGTTGTTGCCCGGCCCGCCGAAGTAGGGCAGGCCGCCCGTCATCGTGAGCGGCCTCCGATCATCGACCGGGACGCCCAGCATGTCGCGGCCGATCTGCACGGCGACGGGGAAGCAGCTGTACAGATCGAAGTAGCCGACGCCGTCGATGCTCACGCCGGCCGACTCGAGGGCGCGCCGGCCGCAGCGTTCGATCGCGGGCGAGCTGTAGAAGTTGACACGGTCGCTCGGGAACCAGATGTCGACCGCGTCAGCGCAGCCGAGCAGGTAGACCCACTTCGCTTCGGGGATGCCCAGCCGCCGCGCCTCGCCGGGGCTCGTCATGATCAGCGCCGCCGACTGATCGACGTCCATGATCGCGTTCATGTACTTCGTGTACGGGAAGCCGACGTAGCGGTTCTCCGCCGTCGGCGTGGTGATCTGCTCGCCCGTCTTGGCGTCGCGGAACCAGGCGAACTCGTTCTGGGCGGCGACGCGGGACATCTCGCCGCAGAGCTTGCTGAGCTGCCGGCGGTGCTCCTCCAGCGACCAGCCCTTGTGCGCGCGCAGCGCGTTCTCGAACAGCGGATAGACCTGGACGGGCGAGGCCGCGCCGTGCTTGATCTCGATCTCGCTGCCGCCCATGCGCTTGTCGCCGATCATGCCGGAAGCGTTGCCCTGCGGCGTCCAGGGCAGCTCGACGCCGCGCTGACGGGCGCGCCGGACGGTGTTGACCGCCTCGGCCCCGGCGAGGAGGGCAACCTTCACGTCCCCGCGCGCGATCGCGCTCGCCGTCTCGTTGACCAGCCACTGGGGTGAGTTGCCGCCGAGCGTGGTGTAGAGCTTCTCGCGCGGTGACGCGCCGACGCGCTCCGAGAGCAGGCCGGGCGCGTCGGCGTAGCGCCAGGAGAAGACGTTGACCACGCGAACGGAGTCCGCGCGTTCGAGCAGGCCCTTCGTCTCAGCGTCCTGCTCGGCCCGTCGAGCGGCGAGCGCCATCATCTCGACGGGCTCCATTGCGCCTTCGACTCCGTCGCGGACCGTATGCTGGCCGACGCCGACGATGATGGGATGGTTGTCTTGCGCCATCTGCTCCTCTTCCTGGTGGGGCCAACGTATGCTACTTGCGGCCCGATCCGGTGTCAACATGGTATCGTTTGACCTGCCGCATACGGCAGGGGCCGGCGGGCGAGGAGGCGAAGCATGAAGGTCGTTGCGTATCGAGGGGCGCAGAGGCTCGAAGTCGATGAGATGCCGGAGCCCACGCCCGGGGAGGGCGAAGTCGTGGTGGCGGTGGCCTACTGCGGCATCTGCGGCTCCGACCTGCACGAGTATCTGGTGCCCGATGGCATGCCGGCGCCGCGCATCACGCGGATGTGGCAGCCCGTGATGGGCCACGAGCTCACCGGCGTGGTCTCGGCGCTCGGGAAGGGCGTGAGCAGCGTCCGCGAAGGCGACCCGGTGGTCGTCCACCCAGGCGATCCTTGCGACCAGTGCTACTACTGCCGGCAGGAGCGCTTCAACCTCTGTATCAACCCGCACCACGGCATCGGCTACACCAGGGGCGGGGGCTACGCGCAGTTCCTTGCGGTGAGCGCGTCGCAGGCGGTGCTGCTGCCCGACAAGTCGTGGCTGAAGTACGCCGCGCTTTCGGAGCCGTTCGGCGTGGCGATGCACGGAGTCAACCGCGGCGAGCTCAGGGCCGGCGAGTCGGTGCTGATCGCGGGCGGCGGGCCGATCGGCCTGCTGACGCTTCTTTCGGCGCGCCACAAGGGTGCCCGTACGATCATCGTCTCAGAGCTTGCCGAAGGCAGGCGCAAGCTGGCGAAGCAGCTCGGCGCGGACGCCGTCGTCGATCCGACGGACGTGGCGCTGGCCGACGTCGTCCGTGAGCACACCGAAGGCCTGGGCGCCGACCTCGCGATCGAGTGCGTCGGCACGCCGAAGCCGATGGCCGATTGCATCGCGGGCATCCGGAAGGGCGGGCGCGTCGTCGTCGCCGGCGCGTTCGACCGGCCCTACAGCGTCGATCT
>JBIOYF010000216.1:0-3243 GCA_044870035.1 Dehalococcoidia bacterium | reverse complement strand
ACCTCCTGGCGGTGCTCGATCGCGCGGGCGAGCGTGACATCGTCGGCGTACTCGAGGTCGGCGCCGGCGGGGAGGCCGCGGGCAAGTCGAGTCACGCGGACGCCCATCGGCTGGAGGAGGCGGCTCACGTACATGGCCGTGGCCTCGCCTTCCAGATTGGGGTTGGTGGCCATGATCACTTCGTGCACGCCGCCGTTGCGCAGCCGCGCGACGAGCTGGTCGAGCTTGAGGTCGTCCGGGCCAACGCCCTCCATAGGGGAAAGCACGCCGTGCAGCACGTGGTAGAGCCCGCCAAAGCCGCGCGTGCGCTCGATCGCGAGGATGTCGAGCGGCTCCTCGACGACGCAGATCATCGCGCGATCGCGCTGCGTATCGGTGCAGATGCTGCACGGGTCCTGCTCGGTGACGTTCTGGCAGACGGAGCACAGCTTGGTCCGCTCCTTCAGCTCGACGACCGCCTGCGCCAGTGCACGCGCCTCAGCCTCCGACGCGCGCAGCAAGTAGTACGTGAGCCGCTGCGCGCTCTTCGGGCCGATGCCGGGCAGTTTGTGGAGCGCCTCGATCAGGCGCGCGACGGGCGGCGCGGCGGCGGCCGGACGGCTGATGCCGGGGGTGCCCTCGTTCACAGCCGTGCCACCATGCCGGTTAGCGGGGGAAGTTGATGCCGAGCTGTCCGGCTAGGCCTGAGATCTGCTGCGCCTGCAAGCCCTGCACCTTCTGGAGCGCCTCGTTGACGGCGGCTGTGACCAGGTCTTCCAGCATCTCGACGTCGCTTGGGTCGACAACCTCAGGATCGATCTTGAGCGATTGGACGGCCATGTCCCCGGTGAGCACGATCTGCACGGCGCCGCCGCCGGAGCTGCCTTCGACGACCTGTTCGCTCAGCTCCTGCTGCGCCTTCATGGCCTGCTCCTGGAGCTTCTGGATCCTCGCCATCATGTCACGGTTCATGCCCATGGCCGGCCTCCTAGTCGTCGTTCGACAGCCCCAGCTCCTCGGCGGCGCGCACGAGGTGGCCGCCGCGAGCGGGACGCTGGACGTCAACGTTCGCGTCGAGCACGCAGCGGACGGTGCGCCCCGGTCCGAGCACTTCATCGACAGCCTGCTGCAACGCGCGCATGTTCTCGCCGCTGTCGCCCTGCATGCGATCGAGCAGCATCGAGTGGCGAAAGCCGAAGACAACCTCGTCCGCGGTTGCGCCGATGATACCACAGCCGCTGTTGAGCAACGCGCCCGCCTTGTACTGCAGCTCACGCGCGCGCTGATAGATGTCCTGCCAGAGCGCACGGATCTCCTCGAGGTCCGCGGCTGGCGCAACCGGAGGCGGAGCGCCGGCTACCGGCGTGGCGGCCTTCGCTTCCGGCGCGCCGCCGTTCGAGACGGCCGCGGGGGCGCGGCTCGGGGCGGCGCGCGGGGCGGCAGTCGCCGGGCGCTCGGCGGCAGGCGGTCGTGGCGCCGGCGCGGGTCGAGCGACTGGTTGGGTTGCTGCCGGCGCGTTTGTCGCCAAGACAGTGCTCGCCAGCGCGAGCTCCAGCGGCAGCGGCGAGAGCGGGTCGGCGCGCAGGTCGGCTTCGCCGAACGCGCGCAGGGCCGCGACGATGCGCTCGGCCGGCACGTCCGCGACGACGGAGCGAAGCTCCGCGAGCTGCTCGTCGCTCCAGGTGTCGCCGCCGGTGGCCCCGGCTTTGGCGAGCAGCAGCCCGCGGAGCTGCAGGACGGTCTGTCGCTGGAACTGGCGCAGATCGAGCCCGTCGTCGCGTACCGCCGAGATGAGGGCGAGGCCTTCGGAGAGGTGGCCGCGCACAGCGCACGCGGCGAGCTCGGCGCTGCGCGGATCGACGACGAGGCCGAGGCCCTCGCGCACCTGATCGAGCGTGAGGGTCTTGCCATACGAATCGATGAGCTGCTCCATGAGATTGATCGCGTCGCGCAGGCTGCCGGTGGCGGTGCGGGCGATCATTTCGAGCGCCTCCGGCTCGCACTCGATCTGCTCCTGCGTGGCGATGTAGGAGAGGCGATCAACGGTGGCGCTGAGCGGGATGCGCCGGAAGTCGAACCGCTGGCAGCGCGAGACGACCGTGGGCGGCACCTTGTGCGCTTCGGTGGTGGCAAGGACGAAGATGACGTGCGCGGGCGGCTCTTCCAGCGTCTTGAGCAGCGCGTTGAACGCCGGCTCCGTCAGCATGTGCACCTCATCGACCAGATAGACCTTGTAGGCGTTGGCGCCGCCGGATGGGGCGAAGTTCGCCTTTTCACGCAGGCTGCGGATCTCATCGATGCCGCGGTTGCTGGCCGCGTCGAGCTCGATCAGGTCGAGCGCGCGGCCTTCGAGGTAGGATACGCAGCTCGGGCACTCGTTGCAGGGCTCGCCGTCCTTCGGCGAGGTGCAGTTGACCGCCTTGGCCAGCAAGCGGCCCGTCGTCGTCTTGCCGGTGCCGCGCGGACCGGAGAGGAGATAGGCGTGCGCGAACTTGGCTGAGGAGACGGCGTTGGTAAAGGTACGCGTGATCGCTTCCTGGCCGGCCAGCTCCGCGAAGGTACGCGGACGCCACTTTCGGTAGAAGACTTCGGCGCTCATCGGCGTCTGCTGGGGCGATGGGAGTGTGCGATCACGGGAATGCCCTCAGTATATCAGCGGCTCTGAGGCCCCTCAATGAGCCGCGCGGCCCAGGAGCGCCTCCTCGCGGGCGCGCATGGCCGTTGCCTCCCGCGGCGTCTCGTGGTCATAACCGAGCAGGTGGAGGACACCGTGGACGAGCAGGTGCGCCAGCTCGTTGTCGAGGCTGTGGCCGGCCGTTCGAGCCTGGCGCTGGGCGGTCGGGTACGAGATCACGACGTCGCCGAGCTGGGGCGCACCGGCAGCGCTCACGAACCTCTCGCGGCTGTCCAGGCCGAAGGAGAGCACGTCGGTCGGCGCATCTTCGCCTCGATAGCGGCGGTTGAGCTTGCGAACCGTGGCGTCGTTTGTGATGGCAACGCTCAGAACGAGCGGCGGCGGGGCGCCTTCGGACGCCAGCGTTCGCCGTACGAGCGCGGCGAGGCTACGCGTGCGAACGCGCGCCCGGTACGGCGGATCAACCACGAAAGCCACTCGATACGAAGGGCCCGGCATCGAGTTAGCTTATCGACTTTTGTTATGTATCGCTTGTCCGCGACGAGGGGCCTCGTTAGGATGCAGTGCCCATGACCAGAGGCGCGCTCGCTCTGCTGCTGACGCTAGCCATAGCCGGCGCCGCGCTGGCC
>JBIOYF010000215.1:0-3148 GCA_044870035.1 Dehalococcoidia bacterium | reverse complement strand
ATACGCCGACCATAGCGTACAGAGGAATGCTCACAGCCCAGGAGCCCTCCCGCAGGGCCGCGACCAGCAGCGCGACGACGACGGCCGACAGCGCGGCAGGGACTCGCCACTCGCGCCCGACCGGCGTTTCGTCATCCGCGTCATACGTCAGCCGCCACGACGCGCCCAGCGCGCCAGCGTAGCCGAGCGCGAGGAAGCCGCACGGCCAGCCTAGGTTAACCAGCGATGTCGCGGTATAACGGTCGTTGAGGGTGAGGTACGCGAACCCCACGTCGGAAGCGACCAGCACAAGCATGCCGCCCAGCAGCGCGCTGAGCACCATCCCCTCGCGCCGGCCCCAGCGGCTCTGGACGGCGACCGCCAGCGCGTAGACGAGCACGAGGTCACCGACGGGATAGGCGGCGCTGACCACCTTCTCGAACATACCGGCGTCGCTCTGCGTGTACGTCGGGTGGAGCACCGTCAGCCAGACAAACGCCGTGCCCGCCATCGCGAAGGCCACCCCATCGAGCGTCGGCCGCGCGTGGACGAGCCGTCTGCGCTCGGACGTGAGGACGACGAGGCCGATCGCGGTCAGCGGCAGCATCGCGAGATAGCCCGCGTCTGCGATCGAGGGGAACGGGTCTTGCTCCAGCACCACCTCGTAGACCATCCAGGTGACCTCCCCCAATCCCCACACGAGGCAGCCCGCGCCGATTAGCCACCAGCCCTGCCGGGCGTGCGGCTCGCCTTGAGCCCGCGCGCCGGCCAGGAAGGCCAACGCCGCGGCGACGAATGGTGGAATGATGCCCTGCACGTCGCTAATCACGAGGAAGGTCCGCCCGCTGCCCGGTTGCCACTCAAGCACGACGAGCAAGCCCATGGCGTACAGCGCGAAGAGCGCGGCGATGACAAACTGCGGCTCCATGGAGAGCTGGCGCCTATGCTCCTGTCTGGTTGCGTGGACGACGGTTGCCGGGGCTCGCTCTCGCATGGTGTCCGAGAGAAGCATCGGCCGGCCGGCCGGAGCCGCCTATACCCCGAAGGGAGTAGGCCTTGGATTAGTTCCGGGACTCGAGCTGCTGGCGCAGGAGCTGCTCGGCGAGCTGCGGGTTGGCGCGCCCGCGCGTCTCGCGCATGAGTAGGCCGACGAGCGCCTTGATCGCGCTGTCCTTGCCGCCCCGGTAGTCGGCCACCGGCTTCGGGTTCGCTTCGATGACCTTGGTAGCGAGGCCGGCCAGCTCGTCGCTCGAGCTGATCTGCGTGAGGCCCTGCTCCTGAACGATGGCGCGCGGGGACTTGCCCGTCGCGTACGCCTCAGCGATAGCGCTCTTGGCCGTCACGGTGTTCGCCGAGCCATCGTCGATCATGCCCTGCACCTCTCCGAGGTGTTCCGACCGCAACTTCGACTCCTCTATCGGAACGCCGGTCTCATGCTCCAGGCGCGCGACGTCATTGATGATCCAGTTCGCTATGGCTTTCGCTGAAGAAGCAGCACGCTGAACGGCGTCTTCGTAGAACTGCGCGCGCTCCTTCGTTGCCGTCAACAGGTTCGCCTCGTAGTCGCTCAGGCCGTACGCCGAGACGAAGCGTCGCCGCTTCGCGTCCGGCAGCTCGGGCAGCTTCGCCCGCAGCTCTTCGACGTACGCAGGCGTGATGCCCACCGGCGGCAGGTCCGGCTCCGGGAAGTAGCGGTACTCCTCAGCGAACTCCTTGCTCCGCTGGCTCACCGTCTCGCCGGTTTCATCTCGCCAGCCGCGCGTCTCCTGTACGACGCGCTCGCCCGCCTCGAGCAGCTTGGTCTGCCGTGCGATCTCGTAGTCGATGCCGTGCTCGACGGCGCGGAAGCTGTTCAGGTTCTTCAGCTCCACCTTCGTGCCGAACTCGCTCGCGCCGGCGGGCCGCAGGCTGATGTTCGGCTCGCAGCGCATGTTGCCCTCTTCCAGGTTCGCGCGGCTCGCGCCGATGTAGCGCAGGACCTGCTGCAGCTTCGTCACGTAGGCACGCGCCTCCTTGCCCGAGCGGACGTCCGGCTCCGTGACGACCTCCATCAGCGGCGTGCCGGATCGGTTGAAATCGACCAGACTATAGTCCTCCGCACCGTTCGAGCGGTGCATGCTGCGCGCGGTGTCCTCCTCCAGGTGCACGCGCGTGATGCCGATGCGCTTTGGGCCCGCTTCGGTCTCGATCTCCAGCCAGCCGCCGCGGCAGAGCGGCAGGTCGTATTGCGAGATCTGGTAGCCCTTGGGCAGGTCCGGGTACGGGTAGTTCTTGCGGTCGAACTTGGCGCGCTCCGGGATCGTACAGTTGAGCGCCAGGCCGGTCATGATCGTCAGCTCCACGGCCTGCTTGTTGATCACGGGCAGTATGCCGGGCATGCCGAGGCAGACCGGACAGACGTGCGTGTTGGGCGGCGCGCTGTGGTAATCGCTGCTGCACGGACAGAACATCTTGCTCTTCGTCGCGAGCTGCGCGTGCACCTCGATGCCGATGACGACTTCGTACTTGGTGGGCGCTTCGGTAGCCATACGCTGAACGAAGTATATCGAACTTCGAACCTCGAACTTCGAGCAGCTACACCGAACGCAGCGCTAGGCTCTGCACCAGCTCCGGCAGCTCTTCGACAAGCTGAGAGCGCGGCACGACGCGGTCGCAGCCGGCGTCGCGCGCATCACGGAGGAGCTGCGCCTCCGTGTGGCGGCCGAACGCCAGCACGGGCACGCCGCGCTCCTTCGCCGCCGCAACGGCCGCGCGCCAATCGAGGCCGCTCACGTGCAGGTCGACGATGACGAGCGCAGCACCGAGCGAGATCGCCGCGTCGAGGCGCAGCGCGTCGTCGGCGACAACGAACGCGTAGCCCATGCGTTGCGCCTGCTGTTCCAGCCGCGACTGGAACAGCAGGTCGTTCACAACGGCGACGATGGTGGCCATCGATCAGAGTGTAGCACCGCCGCTCATTGTCATCCTGAGCGAAACGAAGAGCCTGCCCTGAGCTTGCCGAAGGGATCTGTCGGTCCCGCAGGGCCGGCCACCGCTGTTGCGCGGACTAGTGCCCATGCAACTTAATCCTAGGTTACGGAATCAGGGGAGTGAACCCGTAGCGGCGACCTTCAGGTCGCCACTGCCTCCTCCATAGCGCGGCCGTGGCGAGCTAAAGCTCGCCCCTACG
>JBIOYF010000214.1:0-2524 GCA_044870035.1 Dehalococcoidia bacterium | reverse complement strand
TCGGACGCGAGAAAGACCGCGACGCCGGCGGCGTCGTCCGGCGTGCCGGCGCGGGCGAGCGGCACGTGGCGGGCGTACGCGTCGTCGCCGGCGAGCTCCGGGTACGACGCGACGAGCGCCTCGGTGGGGATGGCGTCCGGCGCGATGCAGTTGACGCGAATATTGTACGGCGCGAGCTCCAGCGCGAGCGTGCGCGTGAGGTTGACGATGGCCGCCTTGTAGGCGGCGTACGGCGCAAAGCTGGGCGCCGCGCGCAGCGCCTCGCTGGAGGCGACGTTAATGATGCTGCCGCCGCGCCCCTGCTCGATCATGGCGCGCGCGACGGCCGAGGTGCAGAGAAAGACCGACTTGAGGTTGAGCGCATACGAGGCGTCCCAGACGGCCTCGTCCTGCTCGACGAAGGGCTGCGCCGGTGGCAGATCGCGGCCGAGGTAGATGCCGCCGACGTTGTTGACGAGGATGTCGACGCTGCCCAGCTCGCGGACGGCGCGTTCGACCATGGCGCCGACCTGTTCGCCGTCGCGCACGTCGCAGCCGATCGCGATCGCGTCGTGGCCGTCGTTTCGGATCGAGGCCGCCGTCTCGTTCGCGGCGTCGTCTTTTCGGTCGGCGACGACGACCATCGCGCCGAAGGCGGCGAGGCCCTGGGCGAAGCCGCGGCCGAGGCCGCGTCCGCCGCCCGTGACGATCGCCACCTTGCCGGTCAACATGACGCGCGAGATGTCCACGGCCACCCCTTCGCGATGGAGCGTACGGAGCCAGACGAGGAGGCGTCAAGTGAGGATGCTCGTGGCAGCGGGCTTCCCTATAATGGGCTGACGCGAAGCCCTGAAGCTTGAATGCGAGAGCCACCATCACGGCGTTGAGGCGGCCGAGCCGCGGGACAGTACAGACCGTCGCCCTGCTGGCGTCCGCGCTGCTGGCGTTCAACGGCGCGCGCATCCTGAACGACAGCCCGACGCGGAGCACGCGCGTCCTCGAGAACTTCGACGAGGGGGCGCTGTGGCTCGGGCTCGCACTGCTGGCGCTGCTGGCGGCGGTGTGGCCCGCCGGCCGGCCACGATTGGCGCCCCGCGAATGGCCCGCTGCGCTCGCGTCGTTCTGGCGGGCACATCGAGTGGAGATCATCCTCTTCGCCGCGATCTTCGCGTTCGGCGTGTTCATGCGCGTGTATCGCTTCCAGGGCACGCTCTCCCCGCCGGACGGTCTCTGCTGCGAGGAGCATATCAACGGCGGCGTGGCGTACAAGGCGCTGCACGGCCAGCGGCCGCTCACCTTTCTGATCACGCGTTGGGGCGCCGCCGGCGGGTTTCTGCTCTTCGGCGAGAATACGTTCGGGCTGCGCTTCTTCTTCCTGGTGATGAGTATCGCGACGCTGGCGGCGTTCTACGTCCTCCTGCGACAAATGGTGAGTGCGCCGGCCGGGCTGTTCGGCTTCGCGCTGTTCGCGGCGGCCTGGTGGCCGTCGCTGCGGGCGCGCCAGGCTTCGGAAGGGACGATCTACGCGGTGCTGTTCGCGCTGGTGTTCCTCTTCGCGCTGAAAACGAAGCGTCCGATCTGGGCGATGGCCACCGGCGTCCTGGCCGGGCTGCTTTCCTACGAGTACGAGCCGTTCAAGGCGGTGCCGATCATCGCGGCGATCTTCCTGACCGCGGCCGCTGCCCGCGGTGTGCTGCTGCGCTCGCCGGTCTCGGCGCCAGCGGCGCTGGAGCGCGCACGGGCGCTCTGGCACGTCGCTTGGCGTCCGGTGCTGGTCGCGCTGATGGCGGCCGGGATCGTGCTCGTGCCGATGGTCGTCGGAACGCAGAAGGGTTACGACCTCTACCTGACGTCGCTGCACCGGCAGGAGAGCGGGCGCGGAGGCGACCGGCTGGCGGACAACTGGCGGACGCAGCTGAAGTGGGCAGCGGAGATCTTCCTGCCCGTCGGGCCGAACGACTACGTACCTTCGCCGCCGCGCGACGTATCGCGTACGGACCTGATCGATCCGTTGGCGGCCTGGCTTGCTCTAGCCGGGCTCGTGACTGGCATGGCCCTAGCGCTGCGAGGCGTGCGCGCGCTCTTCGTCATGTGGCTGGCCGTCACGCTTGGCGCGGCGGCCTTGCTGTTGCACGACTTCGGCGCGTGGAAATTCGTCGGGCTGGTCCCCGTCGTGATTGCGCTCGGCGTGCTCTTCGTTGAGGACCTACGGGGCGTCGTGATGCGCAGGTGGGGAGCCAGGGGAAGCCGGGTGCTGATCGGCGCGCTCGTTCTGGGAGCGGCGTTCAGCATGTGGTGGAACGCCGACACGCTGTTCAACGACGTCGGCCCGTCGGTACAGGCGAGCTACGGCGGCGAGCCGGCGCTGCTCTACTCGGTCTGTCACGAGTCGAAGGCTGGCGACGACAGCTACGTGATCGCGTCGAGTGGGACGTCCGGGCTTACGAAGGCGCTCGCGTCGCGACGCGATCTGCCCGAGGGCGAGGCGCGCGCGTGGGGCGATCTCATCTGGGCCTGCCACGGCGTACAGGGCGGGGCAGTACCG
>JBIOYF010000213.1:0-3823 GCA_044870035.1 Dehalococcoidia bacterium | reverse complement strand
CTCTCACCGTCGCGATGACGCGGCGCAGCACGCCGAGGGGAGGGTCTAGAGCATGGCCCTTTATGTCGTCCGCCATCAGCACGAGGCGAAGAACTGTCCGGCGAAGGACCCCTACATGGGTGCAATGCTCCTGAACCATCTCAGCCGGCCTAACGTGCAGAGCTACGGAGTGAAGATCCAGTCGGAGGCAATTGTCGAAGGAGAGCACGCGCTCTACATGATCATCGAGTCGAGCGATGAGGAGCGCGTGACCGAGTTCATGAAGCCGTTCGCCATGGTCGGTAGCGTCGGCGTCTATCCGGCGTCAACCTGCGTGCGAGTGGTCGCTAGCGGCGGCTGTGGATTCTCGATGCCGATGGTGGACGACGTGCCTTCGCTCGACCCCGAAGAAGCCTGCCAGCGGGCGATCGACGCTGGCCTCGTCGTCCATCGAGCTCATCCACTCAATTGCGAGACGTCGATTCCCGCGCTGATCGGCGGCGTCGTTGTGCCGAACGCTCACTTCTACGTACGCAATCACTTTCAGATCCCTCTCCTGGACCCGGCGACCTGGCGACTCACGATCAGCGGCCTCGTAGAGAGACCGGTGACGCTAAGTCTGCGCGAGATCAAGAACTTACCCTCACACACTCTCGTGGTCACCCTCGAATGCGCCGGCAACGGTCGCTCGCTGCTCAACCCGCCGGTAGAGGGGGAGCAGTGGCAATTGGGCGCCGTCAGCACGGCGGAGTGGACGGGCGTGCCGCTGCTAGAGGTACTGGACCGGGCCGGTCTGAAGCGCAGCGCAAGCGAGGTCTTGTTTCGGGGAGCGGACGGCGGGAACGTGGACGGCCGCAGCGAGGCGGTGCGCTTTGAGCGCAGCTTGAGCCTGGATTACGCGCGCGATCGCGACGTCCTGCTCGCCTATGCCATGAACGGAGAGCCGCTGCCCGTGCAGCACGGCTTTCCTCTGCGTTTGGTCATGCCCAGCTGGTACGCCGTCGCCTCGGTGAAGTGGCTGACGGAGATTGAAGTGATTGACCACACGTTCGAGGGAGCATTTCAGACCGATCGCTACTATTTCGAGCGCGAGCTAGACGGCAAGGTACTGCGAGAACCGGTTAGTCTCCAACGCGTCCGTGCTTTGATCACAGAACCAGACCCGGGCGGCGTTTTGCAACGAGGCGACCTGGCCGTTCGCGGGGTCGCGTGGTCTGGGGCGGCGGGCATCGCGCGCGTCGAAGTGAGTGTTGATAGCGGCGGCTGGCAGGACGCCCGCCTGATCGGAGAGCGCCGCCGGCACGGTTGGCAGTGGTGGGAGCTGCTCGCCCGGGTCGACCGTGCGGGAACGATCGGACTCCGGGCACGGGCCACCGATCTGGCCGGTCGCACCCAGCCTGACAACCCCGAGTGGAACCGTCTTGGTTACGGGGGCAACGCGGTCCAGGAAGTTCTCGTTCAGGTCGTCTAGACGCTGCGCTAGGGAGGCACAGCCTCATGTACTTCAAACAGTTCCTCCACGACGAACTTGGCTGCTCTTCGTACTTCATCGCGTCGCGTCAATCACGCGACGCGGTCGTCGTCGACCCGCAGCTGGACACCCGGCCATACGTCGACCTGGCGCACGAGCGCGGCTACGCGATCGCGGGCGTGATCGATACGCACCTTCACGCAGACCACATCTCCGGTAACCGCGCGCTGGCCGGGGCCACCGGAGCGACGCTCTACCTGCACGAGGCGGCCGACGTGCTGTTCCCCTTCCACAAGCTGCGAGACGGCGACGAGATCACGATCGGGCAGGTGATCCTACGCGCGGTGCACACGCCGGGCCACCGGCCGGAGATGATCTCGCTGCTGGTGATCAACCCGCCGCGCAGCCCGGAGCCGTCCATGGTGCTCAGCGGCGACTGCCTGTTTGTCGGTGACGTCGGGCGGCCGGACTTCGGCGGGCCCGAGGGCGCGATCCAAGAGTACGACAGCATCCAGCGACTACTCAGTCTGCCCGACTGGGTCGAAGTCTTCCCGGCGCACTTCGAGGGCTCGTGCGGCAAAGGCATGTGCGGCCGTCCCAGCAGCACGATCGGCTTCGAGCGTCGCTATAACCCGGTGCTGCAACTGAACCGCGGAGAGTTTCTCAAGCTCGAAGCGGAGCTGCCCGCCCGTCCGCTGAACATGACCGCCATCATGGAGACGAACCGCGGCGCTGGCGACTACGCGTGGGCTCAATTGCGCCACGCCGAGGATGTCCCGGAGATCGGCATCGACGAAGCACCGGCTTGGCTGGCGGAGCGCAACGCAACGGTGCTCGACGTGCGCGAGCCGGCGGAGCACACCGCCGGCCACGTGCCCGGCGCGATCTTGATCCCGCAGGCCGACCTGGCGACGCGGCTCGGCGAGCTCCCCAAGGACCGCGACATGCTGGTCGTGTGCGCCGGCGGTATGCGCTCCGCCAGGTGCGTAGCATTCTTGGAACAGATGGGATTCGGCCGGGCGACAAGCCTGAAGGGCGGTACCGAGGGCTGGCGCGCCGCCGGCCTGCCCATCGAGCGCGAAGGCGCTACCGCATCCCTCTAAGAGGCGCACTGTTAGCTCAATGCGCGCGCCCTGATCTCAGGCGACGCGACGCGGCTCGCCTGATGGACACCTCGCCGCGAGGCGTATCCTCGCGGCGGTGGCTTTACTGAACTCGTACTCCCACGACTGCCCGTGACCACGCCGCGGACGTGTATAATGGGGCCGCTGGTGGCCCGTCCCCACCGAGCTCTCGCGTCGAGCAGTTTGGGTTCGCATTGCTGCAGCCCGGCGTGTTCGTTCGCAGGTTAGGGAGGCTGGGGATGCGTCCTGCTAGGACACGGTGGATAGCTCTTAGCGCCGCCGTCGCCGGGCTGATCGGGCTGGGCACGCTCTTCTTCGGCGTCGCAAACAGCACGCACCACGCGCAAGCCACGACGCCCGACGGCGCTTGGAAGCTGATCGGTCAGATCGCCATCGTCAAGAAGGGCCCGGGTGTATGTGCCGGCAAGGACTGTCACGACGTCATCCACGCCACCGTTCCCGCCAGCGCGAAGGCCGCGTCGCTCGTGGATGACCAGCACGTCATCATCGTGAGCGACCCGCCCGACCCGGTCCAGGACTATCCGCACAGCTGGAAAGTCGTCAGCTACAAGGCGCCCGAGCTCTATCTCGAGCGCATCGAAGACACGCACTGCACCAAGCCCGCAGCCCCCTCCGGCGCTCCGTCGCCGGGGACGATCGACCTCTACGCCGGGCCGTGCAACAAGCCAGGCGTCGGCGGCGGTAACGAAGCCGACCTGAGCGGTGTGTCGGACATCACCGTTGATTTCGGCAATCCTGACGCCGACCTGATCCACTGCATTGCTCGCACCGATATCAACAGCGGTGAGGTCAAGCTGTCGGCCGTCTGTTTCGACGGCACGGGCCTGCTTGGCCCCGGCGCCGCGGCCGAGCCGATCATGTCCAAGCCGGGCGAGGGCCCCGTGGGGGACGGCAACGCCGTCGGGCCGCCGCCACCGCCGCCGTACGCGGCAGCGCCTCCGGTGAAAGGCGTCGGCACCTACGCCGGCGACAACCTGCATCTGGTGACGTGCTTCCCGGACGCCGGTAACCTCGTCAACATCATCGCGATCCTCGACGTGACGGGCGCACACGCCCAGCTGGCGGGCACCGGCAAGCTCGTGGGAACCGTGGATGTCCGGTTGTACCAAACGAATGCCAACTGCAACGCGCTCACTCCCACCGGGTCGCCTGCCGTCATCGGTACGACGATCTACCCGGCGACGGACATCGCGGCGTGCCCAGCGGGCGACTGCGCGCAGTCGCCCTA
>JBIOYF010000212.1:0-3921 GCA_044870035.1 Dehalococcoidia bacterium | reverse complement strand
TTCCGTTTCGGCCAGGTTGGTGACGCGGCGGAACCAGTTACGCAGGTCTTGCTCGGCGAACGCGTTCGCCAGGCTGAGCAGCGGCGCCGGGTGCTCCACGATCCCGAACGCCTCGACCGGGCGTTCGCCCACGCGCTGGGTCGGCGAGTCCGGCGTGATCAGCTGCGGATACTTCTCTTCGAGCGAACGCAGCTCCTGCATCAGCTCGTCGTACTCGGCGTCGCTGACCTCGGGCTCGTTTAGGGCGTAGTAACGGTAGTCGTGGTAGGCGATCTGCGAGCGCAGCTCTTCGACGCGCAGCTTCGCCTGCTGCAGCTCGGCGTCCTCGTTGCGACGCGGCATGTCGAGGGAAGTATATCAGCGGTCGTCGCGCCAGAACCTGCGCACCGGGCGGTGGTCCGGCGTGCCGAAGTCCGCCCACACCGTCGTGCCGGCCTCGGCGATGTCGTACTCCAACAGCCACTCATCCGGCTGGATCCGCGTCGTCCCGACCGCCGCCTCGACGACGAGCGCTCGCAGCTCGGGGTCCGTCACCCGCTTCGCCACGCCGCGGACCCAGAATTCCTCCTCCTGTTTGCCGGGCAGCATGTGCAGCACGTAGCGCCCGTCGCGCATGAGGTCGCGCAGCTTCGGCGACTGCGCCGCCGTTGCGACGAAGACGCGCCCGTCCGCGATCACGGGACAGACCGGGTTCACCCGCGGCGAGCCGTCCGGCCGCGTCGTCCCCAGGTACGCCAGCCCGAACTTCCGGAGTTGTCGCAGTCCCAGCTCCGCCATCTCCGGCTGCGCTTCCGCAAACTCTGCCCAGCTAACCACGAAAGATCCTTCGGCCTCCACCCCGCTGCCGCCTTCTCTTTCCCCACCCCGCTCGCCTCAGGATGACACGTGTGCTAACCACGTCGCCCGCTCTCGACGCGCTTGCGTGCCAGTGCCCGCGACGCCAGCGCCAGCCACGCCACGAGCGCGGCGGCCTTCTGGTCCTGCGCCCAGGGCGGCCCCAGCTCCCGCCCGAGGTCGCCGATGCGGCCGCGCAGCGCGACCGGCGAGAGCCCGAGCGCGCCCGCGGCGGCGTCTGCCAGATCGCGCTCCGGCAAAGCGGCCACACGCAGGCCGAGCTCGTTCCCGGCGTCGATCAGCGCTTGCCGATACAACTGTCCTTCCGCGGCGTGCTTCATCGGATGCGACGAGAGCGCTTCTTCGATGGACAACAGCGGCCGCGCGTTCGACAGCACAACGCCAATCGCCGCGGTCCCGTGTTCGTCGCACATGTCGCGCAGCGCCTCGTGGGCGAGGTCGCGCGCTGTGTCGCGCGCCTTGTCGATCAGCGCTTCAGCTTTCGGTCGCGAAAGCGCCGCGGCCGCGTGGTAGCACTCCCACGGCACGCCCGGCGCCAGCAGGTCGATGCGCCGCCGTTCGACGATGCGCGGCCGGTCCAGCGGCCCGGCGAGCACGACCGCCGCCGTCCAACCGGTGTGCGCGCGAAAGCCGGCTGCGGCCTTCATTTCAGCTCCTTGTTCCCGCAGGCACCAGTCGCTGCGGCTCTCCTTCATAGCAGAGCAGCACTCGCCCGGCCAGCCGTTCGTCGTTGATCAAGCGCACGGCGGCCGAGGCGATCTCCTCCGGTTCGATCAGCAACGGCGGCACAGAACGACGGCGTTCCGCGGGGGTCATCGCGGCGATCGTCTTCTGCGAGATGGGCGTGTTCACCCAGCCGGGGCAGATGCAGTTCACCCGCACACGATCACGCTCTTTCAGCGACGCCAGCGCCGCCGTCAGACGGACGACGCCCGCCTTCGCGGCAGCGTACTCCGGCGCGTCGTGCGGGCCGTAGCCCACGCCGCCACCCGACGCAATGTTCACGATAGCTCCGCCGGCGCGACGGCGTAGCGCGTCCAGCGCAGCCTGAGTGCAGAGCATCGTACCGCGCAGGTACACGTCGAGCACGCGCGACCATTCCCCGATGGCGGCAACGGGGAACGAAGGCGTCGGAAGCGCGCAGCCGGCGTTGTTTACGAGTATGTCCAGCCCGCCGAACGTCCTCTCCGCGAACGCCACCATCCGGCGCGCGTCCCTCTCGACGGCGACGTCCGCCCGCACGAACGCCGCCTCCGGCCCGATCAGCTCCACCGTCTCGCGCCCGCCAGGCTCGTCGACGTCGTCGACCACCACGGATGCGCCGTCGTGCGCCAGGCGCAGCGCGATCGCCCGCCCGATGCCCGAGCCGGCGCCCGTCACGATCGCGACCGTGCCGGCGATCCTCATGCGCCCGGAGCGCGCGAGCCGTTGTCCTTCGGCGAAACGATGCGCAGCGTTGCCGTCGCCGTCGCGATGAGATCGCCGCCTTCGCTGCGCAGCTCCCCTTCGACGAAGGCGACGCTGCCTCCCCTGTGCGCCACGCGTCCTTCGGCGATCAGCGGGCCGGCATACGCGGGGCGCATGAAGCTCACCTTCATCTCCAGCGTCGGCGCGTGCTGGCCCTCGTCGAGCAGCGTGAAGAGCGCGGGCCCCATCGCGTCGTCGAGCATCGCCGCGAGGAAGCCGCCCTGCACGCTGCCCATCGGGTTGTAGAACGCCTCGCGAGCGGTGTAGCGAACGCGCACCCGCCCCGGCTCGATCGAGAGCGCCTCCCAGCCGAGCAGCCCGGCGGCCGGCGGCATGCCCTCGCCCGTCGTCGCTGCCGCGCAGAGAGTGTCCAGCCCCGTCGCCGTCATGCGCCTAGTGCTCGTTTCCGGCGCTGAACTGGATCAGCTGGCAGTAGTTGCCGTCCGGGTCCGTGAAGGTCGAAATGACGCCGCCCCACTCCTCACGGCCGGCGCTGCGAATGAACTGCACGCCCTGCCCTTCCAGCCGCTTCTGCTCACGGGCCAGATCGTCCACGAAGAAGTTGATCAGCATGCGCTGCGGCTCCTTCGTCGCGCCCTTCGTTTCGCTGTGGCCGTCGATGAAGAACGCCGTGCCGCCGGCGTCGAACGCGCCGTCTCCCATGTCCGGGTTGGGCGTCAGGCCGACGACGTCCCGATAGAAGCTCTTGAGGCGATCGGGCTGCTCGCTGGTGACGTTGACGTTGAACGAGTTGATCTTCATGCTCTGCCTCCTGCTCTCTTGTAGAGGCGACCTTCAGGTCGCCATCGGACCTCCAACCTCGAGCCTCGAACATCGAGGCACGGGAGGCCAGCATAGGCTAGGCCTGTGACAGCAGCCTGTCAGTAGTAAGTTCCCTGTCATCCTGAGCCGAGCGGGGTGGAGAAAGAGAAGGGCGGCAGCGGGGTGGAGGGCGAAGGATCGTTCGCTAGATTGGGGTCCACGGCCTCGACTAGCGGCGCTTCTTAGCCAGCTCGTGCGCCAGCGCCGTCGCCCAGCCGCCGTCCCGGTTCGACGCGACCTTCAGCACCACCGTCTCCCCCAGGTCGGTCAGCTCCAGCACGCCGGGCTGCTTCTCGAAGCCCAGATGCCAGTGGCGCGCCATGCGCTTCCGTTCGAGCGTGTCCAGCTTCACCACCAGCCCTCGTTTCGCGCACTCCGCCAGGATCGCCCTCGCCTTACGGTTGACGTGCAGCTCGAGCATGCTAGAGCCCCCATTCCAGCCGCCAGCCGAGCGGCGTCTCGAACCCGGCCAACGAGGCGTAGACGCGGTGCTCGTCCGGCACGCCGTTCGCGAAGTCCAGCGTCATCGTCTGCAGGAACTCGCCGCGCGTCCGGAAGTCTTCGATTGCCGCCGTCATGGTGCGGCCATCATAACGGCTCGGAGTGACACCGTCGTGTCAGCAGAAGTCGAACATCGAGCTTCGAACCTCGAACTTCGAACTTCGAAGCCTAGCCTTCCGCGTAGGTCTGCACCAGCGCCTCCGCCTCGCGCAGCACGCGCCGGCCCAGCTCCGGCGGCGAGAGCACGCGCGCCGACATGCCCCAGCTCAGGATCCA
>JBIOYF010000211.1:0-2725 GCA_044870035.1 Dehalococcoidia bacterium | reverse complement strand
TCGCGGACCGACTGCTCCTTTGAGGCAGCGCCAGCACTCAGTGGCTGCCGAGGCTGCCGTGCGGGAAGAGCGTGAAGACGATCAGCGTCGTGCTCACCATGGCGACCCAGCCAGCGGGCTTGACTCCCAACGTCAGCAGCAACAGCGACGCGACGAGCACGGCGGCCAGCGCGAACGTGATCGGGAGCGCAAAGCGCGAACGCCTGATAAGCAGCGCCAAGCCGATCACGACGAGCAACGTCGCGATGAAGGCCAGCGTGCTCATCCTCCGGCGAGATTACGACTTCGCGCTTCAGCTCTGAGGCAAGAGCAGCAGTCGCCCCGCAAAGTGTTCAGATTCGACGAACTCGAGTCGACGCAGTCGCGGGACCGCAGGGCGACACGGTCACGATTTCGCTTCCCCAGCCGGGGTGGTAGGCCGAGGGCGTTGATCCGTGTCGAGCCATGAGGAGACGCCATGTCCGCTTCACCGCCCTTGGACTCGCTCGGTCGCCGCCGGTCACCGGCCGCCGTGCCGGGATACCTCGCCGGTCGCCCGCCCCGAAGCAAAGGTCGCCGCTACTCGGCGGACCCGCCGCGCACGGAAGAGATCATTGCGGTCATGCGATGCTGCGGCGACGGCTTGCACGGCGCTCGCGCCCGCGGGCTGATCGTCGTGTTGTGGCGCGCCGGGTTGCGCATTCAGGAGGCGCTCGATCTCAGCGAGCTCGATCTCGACCGTCGGCGCGGCTCGGTCCTGGTGCGCCGCGGCAAGGGTGGTCGCCGGCGGGAGGTCGGCATGGACGACTGGGGCTTCGAGCAGCTCGAGCCGTGGCTGCAGGCGCGCGAACAGATGCCGGTTGGTCCTCTGTTCTGCGTCATCAACGGCCGCACGTGCGGTCGGGCCTGGCACGCCTCGGCGGCACGCGCGGCGCTGCGTCGACGCGCCGCCGGCGCCGGGGTGCGCCGACGCTTCGCGCCGCACCAGCCGCGGCACGCGCACGCGCTGGAGCTCCTGCGTGAGGGCGTGCCGCTGAACGTCATCCAACGCCAGCTCGGGCACCGCAACCTCGGCGTGACGTCGATCTATCTCCAAGGCATTAATCCCGACGAGATCATCGAGACCGTCCACGCCCGCCGCCCGCCCATGATCCCCGCCAGCATGGGGCTCGCCCTGCCGCGTGCACGCTGAGCTCCCGCCGACTTGCAGCCGCTCGCCGTCCACGAGGCCCTCACGGCCGCCCACGATCTCGGCACAGCGGCGGCGATAAAGCCGCCTGTCGGTGGATTCGCTAACCACCAGCCCGGCAGCGAAGCGATGAAGCAGAGCTGGGCCATCCCGGAAAGCGGCGGTGGCGCAGACGGCCATCGACTACGATCCCACGGTCGGCAGAGACGGAAAGGGTTGCCAGGATGGCGCGTCGCTTGTGGTTGCTGGTGTTGATGGCGGTGGTTGTGGCCGCGGTTCCCGCAAGTGCGCAAGCGACGTCTTCCATTTTCTTCACCGGCCGCTTAAGCGACGTGCGCGGCGGTTTCGAGTTCACGGCGGAGCCGAGCGTGTGCCCCTCTGGCGCGGGGTCTTGCTCCTATTGGACCTACGTGAAGCTCACGTCCGCCGAGTACCAGTGCCCAGCGAACGCGTGGTTCATCGGCGGCGACGTGTACAGCGGGTCGTTGACCGCGTGGGGACCGACATCGTATTCCGGGGAGTTCGATCTGGCGGTTTTCGACGGGTATCCCAGCTTCGGCCGCAAGCGCCTGTGCCTCTACATGATCGAATACCTGCGCACCGACGTCTTCGCTGGCAAGAGGGTCCTACTCGCGCAGACCGAATTCGACTTCCCGGCCCCGCCCGCGCAGCGCCCGCTCAAGGTCACCAAGACCTGGCCCGCTGACGGCGAGGTCGTCGCCTCCGCCACTCAGTACGACCTGGCGTTCTCCGCCCCGGACGCGCCGCAGATGGTGAGCGGGTACGTCAGGGTCTCCACGTCGCCAAACGTCGACGCCGACGGCTGGCTCACGGACAACTGGGTCCTGACCACCTCGATGGATCCAACGTTCTACCGGACTACGTTCCCGACAAGGACGCCATGGCCTCCGGGCACCTACTACTGGCAGGGCCGGTACATGGCCAAGGACTTGTGGAGCGGCTCATTCATCACTCCGGTGTTCAAGTTCGTCGTTGCTGCGCCGCAGCCCACTACTCCGGCGCCCGCTCCAGCCGCGTCGGGCGTGGCATCCACGCCGTTGTCTCTGTCGGTGGCGAAAGCGAACGCGCGCCGAGCGCTGAAACGGCGCTTTGGGTCGGCGTACAGACGCAAGCGCCAGTTCAAACTCACCTGCAAGCCGAGAAGCATCTCGCAGGCGCGCTGCCGCGTGTCGTGGCGCTACAAGCGCTCGCGATACAGCGGCACGATCACCGTGACCGCGACCTCCCGATTCACGGTCACGACCAAGGTCGCCGTCCGGCGTTGCTGATCCGGCTGTCACGTCCCGATCGTCGACCCTCGAATCGAGGTGGCGTCGATGGCGTCCAGCGTCCTGCGCCCGGGCCACCGAGTGTGCCCCCTTTCGACGATATGGGGACGTGGGCTAGGCGCGTCGACGCGACCGCTCCCTTGCATGGAAGGCGACAGTGAACCGGTCGCTACCGGCTTTCCGCAGAAGCAGGAGCGACGTGGAGGTCATTCGCGCTCCTGCGGACGCCTGCAGCTCGTCCCAAGCGGGTATCCGCAACGGCGCGGCG
>JBIOYF010000210.1:0-9617 GCA_044870035.1 Dehalococcoidia bacterium | reverse complement strand
GCAGACGCCCTGCAGATGGCACGCCGCCTCGATGACCCCCAGACGCTCGAATTCGTCTTGGGATGTGCCGGGTGGGAAGACAAGGTTGCTGCTCAAGCGCTCAGCCTGGCGCGGGAACAGGTAGAGGCGGCGCGCCGCGCACGGGACAAATTCGCCGAGCTCCGCGCGCATAACGACCTGGCCGCTCGAATCTACATCTTGGGTGACCGAGCAGGCTTCGACCGGGCAGTCGATGAGGAGGACCGCCTGCTGGGCGAGCTCCGAATCGCCGACGCGTGGACGAGCTGCCACCACTCGCTGCAGGCGAAGATGGACGGGCGCTTCGACGAGGCCGAGCGTCTGGCGGGTCAGGTATTCGCGGAATTGCAG
The DNA here is from genome assembly GCA_044870035.1 of Dehalococcoidia bacterium. GTDB lineage: Bacteria > Chloroflexota > Dehalococcoidia > DSTF01 > RBG-16-68-14 > JBBDXS01. Next base: position 9,248 of record JBIOYF010000210.1, on the reverse strand, counting down.
CCGTACGACCCCGAGATCGCTGCGCTGACCTATGGCGCCGTCATACTGGAGCTCCGCCGGCTTCAGGGCCGGCTGCTGGAGGTGGAGCCGGTGTTCAAGGACAACGCAGAGCGATATCCGGCGCTTCCCGTGAACCGCGCCGTGCTCGCTGGGATCTACACCGTTGAAGGTCGCAGGGAAGATGCCCGGGCGGCCTTCGACGAACTCGCCGAACGGGGCTTCGGCCAGCTTCCCTCCGACGCCCTCTTGCCCGTCACGCTGAGCTGGCTGGCAGACGCCTGCTGGTTCCTCGGCGACGCTGCGCGCGCGCCCGAGCTCTACCAGATGCTGTTGCCCCGCGACGGGCAATGCGTAGTAATCGGTTGGGCCAACACGGCGTCGGGCGCCGTCTCGCGCAGCCTTGGGCTTCTGGCCGCGACGATGCGCCGCTGGCAGGACGCGGAGCGCCACTTCGAAGACGCGCTCCGTACGAACGCCGCGCTCGGTGACAAGCCCTGGCTGGCCCAGACGCGCGCCCAGTACGCTGAAGTGCTCCTCGTGCGCGATAACGTGGGAGATCGTGAGCGCGCGCTGGCGCTCGTCGACAAGGCGCTAGCGGCTGCGCAGGAGATGGGGATGAAGCAGGTCATCGAACGCTGCCTGGCCCTTAAGCTCCAACTCCCGGGTATCGAGCCCACCTTGCCCTGACGTAACGTCTCTCGCTGCGCCCAAGCGTCAGGAGCCGCCCTTTCGTGCCACCAGCAACGCCGCCAGCGAATAGAATGCTCCGGCCATCACCGCTAGAGCCAGCCAGTGCAAGAGCAGGTCCGCACCTCCGTATCCACCCACGTGCGCCTGATACGGGATCTTCGCTGAGATCTTCATGGCTTCCACCGACCAGTGCGTGACGGTGAGGTAGGAGAGCCACTGCCCCACCGTGCCGGTGCCCGGCCCGCCGATGAAGATGAACTGCGGGATCAGGACGAGCGGCACCAGAGTCTGCGCCCGGTCCGCGCTGGGCGCGGAGGCCGAGATGACGAGGCCCAGGCCGAGCGCGCTGAGCGCCGCGAGGTTCAGGCTGATCCAGATCTCGAGCGGGCCCGGCATCAGCGCGCCCGACGAAGGCAAGTCGACCTTCAGCCAGATGATGCCGAGCATCGTCGCCGTCTGCACCAGACAGAGCACGGCCAAGACGAGGACCTTCGACGCCAGATATGGGGCCACGCGCAGGCCCCCCAGGCGTTCGCGCAGAAAGATCGGCAGCTCCTTCACGATCTCGCGGGCGGCGTTGATCGCTCCGAACCAGGTGGCCGTCGCGGCAAGCAGCACCGGCAGCGCTGCCGCCAGCTTCGCGGCGGGCACGCCCAGCGCCTTCGCTTGGGCAATCGCCGCCGGAGGAGGCGGCTGGAAGTCGGTTGTCTTCGCCACGATGGTGAGAAACAGCGCGATCACGGGCGCCTGGGCCAGCAGCAGCAGCAAGGTCCGGCGGTCCCGTACGATCGTCTCGACGTAGCGCGTAACCACAATGCGAAACTGCCGCCAGGCGGAACTGCCCTGCCGTGTGCTTCCGGCGATAAACCCGAACGGGTCCCAGCGAGCGGATGCCGCCTCTTCTTCCGACGGTGCTGCCTCCGGCTCAGGCGCACCGCGGTAGAAGCGGGACGCCTTGAACTTCTCTTGCCACGCAACAGGATCGCCTGCCTCCACCTGCGGGTAGACCTCTGCCAGGTCGCTTACGCCAAAAAACTCCAGCGCCTCTCTTGGTGTTCCGGTAAACACGACGCGCCCGCCGCTCGCGAGGAAGATCAGCCTGTCCGCCAGCTCAAGACTCTCGACATCGTGCGAGATGACGATCACCGTGCTGCCTAATCCAGCCAGCACTCTCGTAATCGCGGTCACGCGGCGGGTGAGACCGGGGTCGAGGCCCGAGGTCGGTTCGTCGAGAAAGAAGAGGCCCGGCCGCGAGATCAGCTCGGCCGCGATACTCGCACGCTTCTGCTGACCACCGCTCAAACGCCCGATCTCCACATCGCGCCGCTGATGGATCTCCAGCTCCCGCATCACCTCATCAACACGTTGATCGGCGTCCTCCCTGCTGACATCCGGGGGCAGCCGCAGGCGCGCTACATAGTGCAGGGCCCGTCGAACGGTGAGCTGCGTCGGGAGGATTGTGGCCTGTGGCACGTAGCCGATGAGCGGACGGAGCGCGTCCCGGGCGCGGTACAGGTCAGCTCCGTTCACGATCACACGGCCCGACGTGGCCGGACGCAGGCCGATGAGCGCATCCAGCAGCGTAGACTTTCCCGCGCCGCTGGTGCCGGCGATCGCCACCAGCTCGCCGGGGCGGACGCTGAAGCCAACCCGGTCCAGTATCGTCTTGCCGGAGATGATCCTCGTGAGGTCATGGACGTCAAGCCGTACCGCGCGGCTGTCGTCGTAGTGCTCGATCGCGCCGTCCCGGTAGACGAGCTTGTAGGGGCCGATCCGGACAATGTCCTCAGGCTCCAGCACGCGCTCGCCACAGCGGGCGCCGTTCACGTACGTGCCGTTCGCGCTACCGAGGTCCGACAAGAGGACGCGGCCGTTCGCGACTTCGAGCTTGGCGTGCGCACGGGAAACGCTCAGGCTGGGGAGCACGATGTCGTTCTCTGCAGACCGGCCGATCGAGACCGACCCCTGCGCGGGCAGCTTCAGCCGGTCGACGCTGACCCGCTCAGGCGCTTCATCCCTCTTGAACGCGCGGGTAACCTCCAGCGAGGCGCGCAGGTCGTTCGCGCCAACTTCAAAGTGGAGCTGAACCTCGTCCTGAGTACCGGGCGCGATGAGAAGACAGTCTCCGTGCTGCAACACATGGTCATCGACTGGCACTCCGCGAAGCAGGGTGGGGTTGGTGCTTCCGACTTGAATGAAGCGATAGGTCGGCCCTTCCCGGGCAAGCCGAGCCTGAAATGCGGAGACGACGGTGGCGTCGATGCGGACATCGTTGCGCTCGTCCCTTCCGACTGAGATGTCGTCGCGCTCAAGGGAGAATAGCTGCTCCTTGCCGTGAGCCGTGCGCACGCGGAGCGTTGCGTCACCCATGCCGCCGACGATGGAGCTGCTCAGGGCTCACCCTCTCTCCCGCGCGGGCCACGTCAGCGCCCGCAAGGGCCGTATTCTACCGCATTCCGCGACTTCGCTACGGAGGAAGAGAGAATCGGCTAGTGCGCCCCGCGGTCCGGCCCTTAGCAAGGGCTTCAACACTCATCGGGCTGGCGGACGCGCGGTTCCTCGGCAAAAACGCAGACCGAGAGGATCGTCTGGCAAGCGGAACCCTGGCAGCCCGTCGGGCTGGCCGCGCACGTGACTACCCAGTGGTTTCCCACCTGCACAGCGTTGCACGAGCTGGCACTCGTCACATATGCGTCCGGCGCGCTATTCGTGATCCAGTCGACCGCGAGGCCAACGGCACTGATCGCGCCGAAGTCCACGGGACTCGGGAGCTCCGTTGGCTGGGCAGGGAGCGGAGTGTCTGTAGGGCGAACCAGCGGCACAGGGAGCGCAGGCTGCGCTGTTGGTTCGACACAGTTCTGCTGGTAAAAGGTGCGCTCGCTGGCGCTGCTGTAGTCCGTGCCGCGGATGGTGCCGCACTCTTGCCGGTCAGGCAGCGTTGTGGCCTGCGCTAGCGCGCTGAGCGAGACGGGCGTTTCCGTAGGCGCCTCGGTTGGTGGTTCCGCGGGAGTAGCTGCGACGCGCGCTTGCGCCGCTACGAGACGTTTGTCCCCACCGCCGCTCCCCGCAGCACTGGCAGCGAGCAGCACGATAGCAAAGACGAGCACCGCGATGATCGGCGCGGCCCCAAGCACCAGGCGCCATCTCAACGGCCCCGAGTCTCTTGCCGCGAGACGCCACAGATCCTTGATGCGCTGGACGGCGCGCCGCCGGCCCGGCGGGGGTACCTGGCTGACATGCTCGGTCCGGTATCGGTCCAGCCTGTCGCGCTCGTCTCTATCCATCTCAGTCGAATCAGCCGGAGCACCTGGTCGGCCCAGGACTAACTCTCCGACAGATAGCTCGCAATGTTGACGACGATTGGGCCGAGGATGAAGATGAAGAGCGAGGGCATCAGGCAGAGCACGAGCGGGAACACCATCTTCACCGGTACCCGTCGCGCTTCCTGCTCGGCGCGCTGGCGACGCCGGACGCGCAGCCGCTGCGATTGCACGCGGAGGACCTGGGCCAGGCTTGTCCCTAACTGTTCGGCCTGGATGACCGCATTGGCGAACGCTCGCATGTCCTCCAGCTGCGTACGGTCCGCCAGATCGAGCAGCGCGTCTCGCCGCGCCTTTCCGAGCCCAACTTCGCGCAGCATCGTATGTATTTCATCGACGATGGGACCGCGCTGCTTCTCTGCGACGCGATGGAACGCGGCATCGAGGCCGAGTCCCGCTTCGACGCAGATGGTGAGCAAGTCCATCGAGTCCGGCAGCCCGCGCAGCATGGCCGTCTGACGCGCTTTCGCTCTGGAGGAGAGCCAAAACACCGCTAGGCAGCTCCCAACGAGGGCGAGCGCAGGCGCCGGGAAGAAGGAGATGACCGGCGGCGAATCGGCGGCGGCCAGAAGCAGGGCGACGTATGCTCCGCCGACAAGTATGCCAACGCTGAGCATCACAGCGTAGAATGTCAGCGCGCTCATCGGCTGGCCGGCGAGCACCAGCCTTCGCTCCATGCGGCGGAGAAACGCATTGGGCAGTAAGGCCGCCATCATCTTGCCTACCGACTCAATTGCCGGCGCGACAACCCGGGTTTGAAAGGGCAGCCTCCTGGTATCGACGCCGTATCGTCGAGCCAGCGCCAGTGATCGGATGCGCTGGTCCGCGGGACGTTCGGCGCCTTGCATGAGCCAGAGCCCAACGAAGGCCAGACTGACAAAGGCGAATACGCTAGCGAAGAAGTCTACAGCCACGAGAACACCTCTTAGATCGCCACGTTCATGACTCGCCGCATAATAAGAAAGCCTATGGCCTGAAGGCCGATGGCGATGCCCAGGAGCACTTGCCCCACCACCTCCGTGAACATGAGGGACCACATAGCCGGCATGATGGCAAGGAGCAACAGCCCGATCGCCGCCGGGTAGACAGAGAGAATCGTGCCGGTGAGACGCTGCTGTGCCGTTAACGTCTTGATGTCACCACGGATGCGCTCGCGTTCGCGCAGCGTCTCCCCTGTCTGGTCCAAAATTTCAGATAAGTTGCCACCACTGGTGCGCTGCACCAGAATGGCCGTGATCAGCATATCGATATCCGGGCTGCCCGCCCGGCGTCCGAAGTCGAGCATCGCTGACTCCATCGTCGCGCCCAGGTTGAGATCGACTACCAGTTGGGTGAGCTCCTCGGAGATAGGCTGTTCCAGCTGGCGCGCCGCAAGCTCGATACCTTGCTGCATCGCGAAGCCCGAGCGCAGCGCGGAAGCGAGCATGGGCGTAAGCTCGACGAGCTGCCGCTCGATCCGATCGAGGCGCTTGTGGCGCGCGAAGGCCACGACGAACTTTGGAAGGAGGAAGCCGACCAGCCCCAAGGCAAGCCCGAGCATCATGCCGATGGCGTTGAAATGCGTCACCAAGCCAGCGAGAGCGAACAACAGGGCGGCGGCCACAACGCGGACCAGGAGATACTCGCCAACCCTGAGATGGATGTTGGCCTGGCGCAGCTCGGTCTCGGTCTTCTCGGCCCAGGCGCTGCTGGTGAGCAGGTCACCCAGCAGCGGCAGCGAGGAGTGGGGTCGGCGCAGCGTTGCGTTCGCGGCCGGACCGGCATTCACGGTGGAGCGTAAGGCGCGCACCCGCTCATCCGTGGGGTTGTGCCTGACTCGCCGGCGCGAGATGAGCACATAGGCGCCCGTCACGATGGCGAGGAACAAGAAGAGACTGGCAGCTAGCGCCGGCATCACGTCACCTCCACGCTTTCATGGCCAGCTCGGTCCAGTCGAAGCGGACGCCGGCGCGTTCGAGCATCTCCGCGAACGTCGGACGGATGCCTGTCGCCTCCATGCTGCCCTGGATGCGACCGGCGTCATCGACACCGGTCTGGACGAAATGAAAGATCTCCTGCATCGTCACCACATCGCCCTCGAGTCCTGTGATCTCGTTCACGCTCACGACGCGTCGACGGCCGTCGCTAAAGCGGGCGAGATGCAGGACGACGTGCAGCGCGGAGGCGATCTGCTCTCGGATCGCCCGTATCGGCAGGTCGAGCGCGGCCATGAGGATCATGTTCTCGATGCGCGCGAGCGCGTCGCGGGCGGAGTTAGCGTGCACCGTGGTCAACGATCCTTCGTGGCCGGTGTTCATCGCCTGCATCATGTCGAACGCCTCGCCGCCGCGCACCTCGCCGACGATGATCCGGTCCGGTCGCATGCGGAGCGCGTTGCGCACGAGGTCGCGCTGCGTCACCTCGTTGCGGCCTTCGATGTTCGGCGGGCGGGCTTCCATGGCGATGACGTGGCGCTGTTGCAGCTGGAGCTCAATGGGGTCTTCGATCGTGACAATGCGCTCCGTCTCCGGCAAGTAGCAGGAAAGCGCGTTGAGCAGCGTCGTCTTGCCGGTACCAGTACCACCGGAGATCACAGTGTTAAGCCGGTACTGGACGCAGGCGCGAAAGAAGTCGACCATCCAGTCGGCAACCGTTTCATTTTCGACTAAGTCTTCGAGCGAGTACATGTCCGGGCGGAACTTGCGGATGGTCACCGTCGGGCTGCGCGGCACGAGTGGCGGGATGATCACGTTCACGCGCGAGCCGTCCGGTAGGCGCGCGTCCACGTAGGGCGCCGACTCGTCGACGCGGCGGCCGAGCGGCGCGATGATGCGATCAATGATGCGCATAACGTGCGTTGCGTCGCGGAAGCGCGCCTCGGAAATGTAGATGATGCCGTCGCGCTCGAAGTACACCTCGTCGGGCGAGTTGATCATGACTTCGGAGATCGACCGGTCGTTCACGAGCGGCTGGATCGGCCCGAGGCCGACGGCTTCGTCGAGGATCGCGCCCACCACGGCCTCTTTCGTCTCGCCGTAGAGGCCGTTGCCCATCTCGCCGAGGAGCACGCGCACCGTCGCCTCAAGCGTCGGTCGCGCGGCGTCCGGCCCCTGGCGCTCCAGTGCGGCGATATCGATCTCCTGGAGCAGCCGCTGATGCACCAACGCGACGAGATCGCGTTGGTCCTGGTTGAGCGCGACTTCGGACTCGGCTGTCCCAACCGTTGGGACCTTCTCTTTCACCGGCGATGCTGTCATGCGGGCACCTCCTGTTCGGTCAGCTCGCCGGCAAGTGGCGCCTGCCGGACGGGTGAGCGGTCGGGCGTTCGGCGCCGGAAAAAGCGCCGCCGTTTCTCCAGGCCCGGCAGGCCGCTGAGCGCGCGCGCCAGGTTCGTGAGCGTCTTGGCGGCCGGGCTCTTCTTCTCGCCGATGAGGGCGCGCCCGAGCTGCGCCGAGCGGCGCGCCTGCGCGTCGTAGGGAACGATCCAGAAGAGCTCGTGGCCGAGCGCTTCCTGCACGCTCGACGGGCTCGCCTCGCTGTCGATGGACGTCACGTTGAGCACGAAGCGTATGCGGTCTTCCGGCACGCGGAGCTGACGAATGGCTTGCAGCGCCTGGAGCGTGTCGCGGACGCTGGCATACTCCGGCGTCGTCACCCAAAGCACCATCGACGCCGCCTCGAGCGCGGCCTGGCTGACTTCGCTCAGCGTGCCGGCCGTATCGACGACGACGACATCGAACTGGCGGGCGACGCGCCAGAGGAGCTGGCGGAGCTGCTCGACGGAGGTCCCCCGCCATTCGAACGGGCTCTGGGGCCCGGCGGCAACGGCGAGGCCGCTCTCGTGGTAGGCAAGGAGCTTCTCAAAACCGTCGGCGGACTCCGGCAAGCGCAGCAGATCGGTGACCGAGCCGCCGGGCTGCAGCGACAGCGCTGCCGCGCTATCGCCAAACGTGTCATCCGCATCGACGAGCAGGACTTTTTGTCCGGCCTCCTGCACGAGCGCGACGGCGAGATTCACGGCGACGGTCGTCTTGCCGATGCCACCCTTCGCGCCGAAGACGGTGATGATCGCCCCCTCCGGCGCCATTGGCCGGCCTGCCGCATCGCGCAGGCGACGGCGTTCGCCCGCCTCGAGGGCGGCGTGGAGCGCTCGCTTCAGGTCTTCGGGCTTGAGCGGGCTCGGGAGGAAGTCCCGCGCGCCCGCGGACATCGCGCGGCGGACGAGCTCCAGCGAGCTGTCCGGCGCGTACGCGATCACCGGCACGTCCGTCGTTGCGTGCGCAATCGACTCGACGGTCTGGGCAACGCGGGCGACCGGCTCCTTGAATCCGCAGAGCACGATCTCCGGGTTCGCATCGATGACGGCCGAGACGCCCTCCGTCCCCACCCCGGCCTGCGCCACGACCGCGAAGCCCAGCGACGTCACGAGCTGCTGCACCTGGTAGCGCGCGTCCGGGTCCTGGTCGATGATCGCTACTCTCGCACTACTTACCATCCCTGCACCTCCTACTGCACCGGCGTGGCGACGGGCTCAAAAGGGAACAAGTTCGTCTCCCGCAGCTGCGGCGTGTCCGACTCGCCGGCGGGGCGCAGCGATAGCGAGAGCGTGACGTTCTCATCGGCCTGAAGAGCAGCCAGCAGCTGCGCCTGCTCCGGCGTCACGGCCAGCGTGACGGAGCGCGCGCTCGGCTGCCGTTCGATGTCATCCGGGCGCTGACCGGTGATCCCCTCGGCCGACTGGTCCGTCGTCCCCGGCAGCGGCGTCGCGGCCGCGGGCACCGGCTCCTGCGCCTCCTGGGCCACGCTGAGCACGCTAATGTTCTGCAGCACCGTGAACGCATGCTCGCTGCCGGCATCGCCGCGGCTGAACACCGCAACGATGTCGACCGAGTTGCCCGCCAGCAGCAGCCCGCCCACCGCGCTCACTTCATCCGCCTCGATGGCGAAGCCGCGCTGTCCGGGCTTCAGCAGGTACGAGACATCCTTCTCATCCGTGATCGCCGCCGCGCCGATCTTCGCGGAGGTGATCTGCTCGCCCTTCTGGACCGGGTAGCGCAGCGGCACGGCGACGACGCGGTCGACCGAAGCGTACGCGCCATCGAGCAGCGAGTCCGCCGGGACGGCCTGGACCTTCAGCATGTCGGCCGTCAGCTTGGTGTTCGCGGAGATCGACTGCGCCGCGACGACCACGTTCACCGTCGAAATCGATGTCCCGCCGCCGCCGCTATCGCCGCGGCTCTGCAGCGCGACGAAGAGCAG
>JBIOYF010000209.1:0-10138 GCA_044870035.1 Dehalococcoidia bacterium | reverse complement strand
TCCACGGTCCGCGCTCCGCCGTAGAAGTCGTAGCCCCAGACGCGATTGAGCAGCATCTCGCGGGTGCAGACTTTGCCTTCGTTCAGCGCCAGGAAGCGCAGCAGCTCGTACTCCTTGTAGGTCAGCTCGATGGGGCGGCCGCCGATGTAGACCTTGTAGCTCGTGTGGTCGATCGTGAGGTCTCCGCGCTTCAGCACGTTCGGGTCGTCCTCGCCGTCACGCCGCCGGAGCGCCCGCCGGATGCGGAGGACGGCCTCCTCGGGGAGAGCGGGGAACGTGATGAACTCGTCCAGCGGCAGCTCTGGGTCCAGCTCACCCAGCTGGTCGCGCCGTATGACGCCCACCACGGCCGGGCGCTGCCCCGCAGGCGTATCGAGCAGCTCCCGCAGCCTCGCCCCGTGCGGTTCGTCGATCAAGTTCACCAGCATCGCACCGAACAGCTCGCCGTCCAGCAGGCGCTGGCTGGCTTCGACGTGCGTGCAGGCGCGCAGGGCAAAGCCGGCCTGCTTCAGCGCCTGCGCCAGCGTCTGGATCTCTTCCGTCGCGTCGACGAGCAGCAACTCAGCCATGCGGGGAGTATAGCAAAGCGCCGATTCTGGAAGTGCGCCGTTTTCGGTTGATATACTGGCCAGAACCATGCCAGCGTAGCTCAGTGGTAGAGCAGTCGATTCGTAATCGACAGGTCAAGAGTTCGAATCTCTTCGCTGGCTCCAGCGAACGCGACGACGCCCGCCTTTTCGAGGACGGGCGTCCTCCTTAGAAGGACTAGGCCGCCTTTGGGAGCGGCTGGGGCTCTTGTGAGCGGATCGGTGCCTCGTCTGGAAGCGACCGCCGGCGCGGCGCCGTCCTGGGGTCGAGCGCGTCGCGCAGCGCGTCGCCTACCAGCATGAAGCTCATGCTCGTGACCGCAATCGCCAGGCACGCGAAGATGAACAGATGCGGCGCCACGCTGCGCCAGTCGAACGTCTCTAGTACGATCTGGCCCCAGCTCGGCGTCAGCGGGCCCAGACCGATGAAGGAGAGCGTCGCCTCGGCGAAGATCGCGGCGGGCACCCCGAACGTCGCCGTAGCGATCACCGGGCCCAGCAGGTTCGGCAGTAGGTGGTGGCGGGCGATGCGCCAGCCTCCCGCGCCCGACGCACGCGCAGCCAGCACGAACTCTTCGTGCTGCAGGCTCAGCGCCTGACCGCGCACGATCCGGGCGATCGTCGGCCAGCTCAGGAACCCGATGGCCAGCACGATCAAAGTCGTACTGTGATTGAAAAGGCTCGCGAGGAGAATGAGCAGCAGCAGATCGGGGAACGAGTACGAGACATCGGTAAGCCGCATCAGCGCCGAGTCCGCGCGACGCCCACCGAGCGCCGCCGCCAGCCCAACGCTGATTCCCACCACCACAGCTATCGCCTGCGAGAACACACCCACGGCCAGCGACACTCTCGCGCCGTGGATCAGCTCGCTGTACAGGTCCTGACCCAGCTGCTCGGTGCCCAGCCAGTGCCGCCAGCTTGGTCCGGCGAACCTGTGGTCCAGGTCTTGGTGGTTGGGCGGGTACCGGTCCAGCCACGGCGCGAACAGCGCCAGCAGTCCGATTAACACGATGATCGCCAGTCCCACCAGTGCGACTCGGTTTCGACTGATCGATCCTAGCGTCTGGCGCCAAAGGCTCCGTGCCGGCGCGAGCTCAGCGGCCGCGACGCTCATCGCGCTCCACCGACGCGCCAGGCTGTCGGACAAGGCTGCTTGCGCTCGTTACCCATGCGTGCCGTACCGGATGCGCGGGTCGACCACGCTGTACAGCAGATCGACCACCAGGTTCGCGACGACGACCACGGTCGCGTAGAAGAGCGTCGTCCCCATGATCAGGCCGTAGTCACGCTCGTCGATCGCGTTGACGTACGCGAAGCCGATCCCCGGGATCCCGAACTTCTTTTCGATGATGAACGACCCGGTGACCAGCGCGGCCGCGAGCGGCCCGGCCACCGTCAGGATCGGGATCAGGGCGTTACGCAGCAGGTGGCGCAGCAGGATTGTTCGTTCGCGCAGGCCCTTCGCGCGCGCCGTTCGCGCATAGTCTTGCGTGAGCACGTCCAGCATGCTGGCGCGCGTCACGCGCGCAATGTATGCCGCCGGCAGCGCGCTCAGCGCCAGCACCGGCAGGACGGCCTGCTTGGGCGTGCCCCAGCCCGTCGAGGGGAACCAGTGGAGGTTCGCCGTGAACAAGACGAGCAGCAGCATGCCGACCACGAAGCTCGGTACGCTCGCGCCCGCCGTTGCGATGGCGACGGCCGCATAGTCGACCGCGCTGTTGCGCCTCAGCGCCGAGGCGACGCCGAGCGTGACACCGGCGGACAGGCTCAACGCGAGCGAGAGCAGGCCGAGCGTTCCTGAGATGCGGATGCCGTCGCCGAGCATGTCGCGCACGGGCCGGTTATTGTGCCGCAGCGACACCCCGAGGTCTCCGCGACCCAGGTTGAGCATGTACGTCGCGTACTGTTCCCAGAGCGGCTTGTCCAGCCCGTATTCTCGATTGAGCCGCGCCTCCACTCCCGGCGGCAGCGGCTTTCCGGGGCGGTCCCACGGGCCGCCTTCCACCAGGTGCATAAGGGCGAACGTAACCGTGGCGATCGCGAAGAGCACCGGGATCGTCCAGAGCACGCGTCGAGCAATGTATGCGGCCACTGACTGCTAACGCCTCGCGAACGGCACGTCGCCGAAATGGTGTGCGCGGCCGAACATCCTGCCCGGCCGCGCACGGCACACGACTAGGACCCAGCGTCCTACTTGTCCGGATCCGAGGCAGGCGGCGCGCTGCCGCCGGCCAAGATCTGCACGTTAACCGCGAACCAGTCGCCTGGCTCAGCGTCGAGCGGCGTCACGTCGAGCCCATCGACATTGTGCTTGACGACATAGGTGCGCTCCGGGTAGAAGATCGGCGTCACAGCCTGGTCATCCATGAGCAGCTGATGCACCTGATCGTAGAGAGCTATTCGCTGGCTCGGGTTAAGCTCCTTCGATGCCTGGTCCAGCAGCTCGTCCACCTGGGGGTTGCTGTAATGCAGGACGTTAAACCCACCGTCTGTGCCGAACTGCTCCGGTAGCCAGTTCTCCGGGTCGGCGTAGTCCGCGAACCAGCTTGCCCACACGATCTGGAAGTCTCCCGACTGATAGCGATCGACCCAGGTCGATTCGTCGACGGCGTCGAGCTCGATGCTGATGCCCAGGTTCTTCCGGAGCTGTTCCTGGAGAAACTCGCCGGTCAGCCGGTTCGTTTCGTCGTTCACGATCATGATCGAGACGCTTGGGAAGCCGTCGCCGTCCGGGTAGCCGGCCTCGGCCAGCAGCTTCTTCGCCTCGGTCGTGTCGAAGTTGAGGTTCTGGCCGATGTCGGCGCTTGCCCCGGGGACGCCCGGCGGTAGCCAGCCGGCTGCGGGTACTCCCGCTCCGCTCTGCACGGCCGTCACGTAGGCGACGCGATCGACCGCGCGGCTGATCGCCTGGCGTACCAGCTTGTTGTCGAGCGGCGCCGCCGAATGGTTGTACTGCAGCGCGTACGTCTCTAGCTGTCCGAAGCGCAGCTGCTGGTTCTCGGCGAAGTCGCCGATCTCCAGCGGAGACACGGACGTCATGTCGATCTCGTTATTGCGGTATGCGATCACCGCGGCGCTATCGTCCGGGATGATGCGATAGACCAGGCTCTCCAGCTTCGGCGCGTCGCTCCAGTAGCTCTGATTCGATTCGAGGACGATCTGCTGGTTGGGGCTGTAGTCCTTCAGGACGAACGGTCCGTCGCTGATCATGTGGCCCGGCTCAGTCCAGGCGTCACCGTACTGGTCGATGATGTCCTTCCGCAGCGGGGAAGCCGGCCAGAGGGCGAGCAGCGTCGGCAGCGTCGGCTGCGCGTGCTCCAGCTCGATCACCAGCGTGTAGTCATCCTTCGCCGAAACCCCGACGCCGTCCGCGGTACCTTCGCCGGCAGTGAACGCGTTCGCGCCCTTGATCGCGCCATAAAACGAAAAGTAATAGCCTTGTGCGCCGGCGTTCGGGTCGAATAGGCGCTGGAACGCGTAAACAAAGTCATGTGCCGTGACCGGCTTGCCGTCGCTCCAGGTGGCGTCGTTGCGCAGGTTGATCGTGTAGGTCAGTCCGTCGTCGGAAATGCCACCGTTCTCGTTGCTGGGCACCTCCTTCGCGACGGCGGGCACCACGTTGAGATCGGCATCGTAGGTGAACAACCCGCGGTAGAGCTGCTTTACGACGCTGATCTCCTCGGCGAACGAGGCGAGCTGCGGATCGAACGTCGACGGGTCGCCCGCGATGCGGATGCGCAGCTCCTGATTGAGCGCTTTGTCTGCCCCTCCGCTGCAAGCCACCGCCAGCGCCAAAGCGACCGCGGACAGTAGTGCGAGCGCCACGCACGCCGGGCGCCCGTGCCGAAGCCATGTCCTCATCATCGTCTCCTCCTTTTTCCGAGCGCTTATGGCGATGCGCCCGCGCAGGCAAGACGGCCTGCGGTCCCAGGGAATATTCGGCCTGGTTGAGCAGTCGGCGGATGCGGGAAAATCCCTAGTGGAAGGGGCGCCTCACCGAAGGAGGGGCCCCCTGTTCAGCTCCCTTGGACGAGGCTGCTCGTAGCTACCGCGCCGTCCAGCCCCCATCGATGACGTGGCTGGCGCCCGTCACATAGCTGGACTCGTCCGACGCGAGGAAGAGCGCAAGCTTCGCGATCTCCTCCGGCGTCCCGAAGCGCCCCAGCGGTACCTGCGACTGGACCTGCTGCTTGATCGACTCGTTTTCGCGCAGCAGCGCCGTCATCGGCGTGGCGATCCAGCCCGGGTTGATGCTGTTCACGCGCACGCCGCGCGGTCCGTAGCGGATCGCGTAGTTCTTGGTCAGCCCGACGACGCCGTGCTTCGCCGCGACGTATGGGTCCTCCGCGCCGATGCCGACCAGCCCGAGTATCGACGACATGTTCACGATCGATCCGCCGCCGTGCGCGGCCATGTACTCCGCCGCGTGCAGGCACCCGTAGTACACGCCTGATAGGTTGATCGCGATCGTCGTGTCCCAGTCGCGCTGAGACACGCCTGCGTTGTTCACCATCACGTCCAGCCGCCCGAACGCATCGACCGCCGCCTGAATCGCGGCCTTGACGTCGTCTTCCTTGCTCGTGTCGCAGGGCTGGAAGCGCGCCTCTGCACCTGCGGCTGCCGCCTCGGCTGTCGCCGCCCGGCCGCTCTCCTCGTTCAGCTCGGCCAGCAACAGCTTCGCCCCTTCGCGTGCGAACTCCAGCGCTATCGCCCGCCCGATGCCCGAACCGGCCCCCGTCACCAGCGCCACCCTGTCCTTCAGTCGCATCGTGCCCTGCCTTTCCACCCGAATGGCCGTTGACGCCCTGCCCCAGTCTACGTAATCTGTGGGCATCCGGTAAGCCGCGGGGAGGGTCTCTCATGCAAGTCAGCGTCTTCTACCTGCCGTCCATCGGCTCGCGCGCCGAGATCGAACAGGGCATGGCGGGCCTGCGTGGCGATCTCTACCAGCGCATGCTCGCGGAACTGAAGGAGCAGGCGCAGCTCGCCGATGAGCTGGGCTACGATTCGATCTCCTTCACCGAGCACCACTTTCACGTTGAGGGCTTCGAGATCTCGAACAACCCGGTGCTGCTCGATCTCTTCATCGCGCTGAACACCAAGCGTATCCGCGTCGGGCAGCTCGGTATTGTCCTGCCCGCGCACAATCCGCTCCGCGTCGCCGAAGACATCGCCATGCTCGACCACATGACCGGCGGCCGCGCGAACGCCGGCTTCGCGCGCGGCTACCAGCGTCGCTGGGTCGATGTGATGGCGCAGCAGCTCCACGGCATCCACGGCGTCACGCCCGGCATGCACGACGAGATCGACCAGACAAACCGCGACGCCTTCGAGGAGCACTTCCAGATCGTGAAGCGCGCCTGGACGGAGGACATGCTGGAATACAGCGGTAAGTTCTGGCAGATCCCGCCCGCCGGCACGCCCTGGGAGATCGAGGCGACGAGGCAGTGGGGCGCCGGCATCGACGAGTCAGGCATCGTGCGCCAGATCGGCGTCGTACCGAAGCCGCTCCAGAAGCCGCACCCGCCCCTCTTCCAGCCCTTCGCTTCCAGCGAGAGCACCATCCGCTGGTGCGCGCGCGAGAACGTCACGGCGATCCTGCCGCCGATGTTCCTGGGTATGCAGAACCAGCTCTACGAGGTGTACCAGGACGAGGCGAACAACGTGGGGCGGAAGCTCCAGCCCGGCGAGGGCCTCGGTGTGTTGCGCGACGTCGTCGTCGCCGATACCGACGAAGAGGCCCTCGAGCTGTGGCGACAGACCGGCGCTTTCTGCGGCGCCGCCTGGTTCGCGCCGTTCGGCTTCTGGCGCGGCTACACTGAGCCCGGCCGCGCAGACATGCTCACGCCGCCCGAGCTCATGGAGCGCGGACTGATCCTTGTCGGCACGCCCGACACCGTCAGCAAGCAGGTCGAGCGCATGCTGGCGGGCACGCCCGTCCGCTGGCTCTTTGCCTGGACGTACAACGGACTCATGCCGCACGACAAGATCATGCGCTCGCTGGAACTGTTCGCGACGAAAGTGCTGCCCCGCTTCGGCGGCTAACCACCGCCGTGGTGTACGACCGCGTCCCGCAGCCCCCAGACCTGCCGGAGGGCTGGCTGGTGCGTTTCATCCGGCCGGGCGATGAAGAGGGCATCCTTCGCGTCCTGACCGAAGCGTTCCCGCGCTGGCCGAAGCTGCATTGCTCAGTCAGCCCTCTGGAGCACTTGCGCTGGAAGTTGGCTAGTCATCCAGTTGCCGAGAGAATCCACGTCGTTGTCGACTCTCCCGATGGCATTGTCGGCACGCGACTGGACTGGGGGCTGGAAGCGATGATCAACGATTGTATCTGCACAGTTAGAGAGTCAATCGACCGCGGTGTGCGCCCCCTGTTCCAACACAACCATGCGATGTCCGCGATGCGCGCCTACAAGCAAGAGCTGCACGACGCAAGCTTCGATATGTACCTCGGCTACAGCAGTGATGTGCCCGGCCTCCGTAACCTACGCAAGTACGGTGTACCCAGCACGCGCTTCCAACGCACTTTAGGCGTACTGGTCTGTGACGTGCAGTCGGCCACACCGCCCGGCGATGGAAGTATCAGCTGGCAAGTGAATACTGTTGACGCATTCGATGATCGTGTCGATACACTCTGGTCGCAAGCCAAGTCGCAGTTTCTCTTTGGGGTTGTTCGCTCATCTTCGTATCTCAACTGGCGCTACGCCGATCCGCGCGCTGGCGGCTACGTCACATTGGCTGCTGAAGAGGACGGCCGCTGGCTCGGCTACATCGTACTGCGCTCATCGGGGGAGCTGGGCTACGTCGCGGATCTGCTGGCCCTTCCCGAACGCAACGACGTCGTCGACTCTCTCGTGTCCGCCGCGATCGATCGCTTTCGCCGGGAGGGACGGCGCGAGATCGAATGCTGGAGCGAGGCGCACAGCGTCTATCGCTGGCGGCTGGACAACGCCGGCTTCCGCAAGCTGCGCCGTTCGATCGGCCTCACCTTCCGGCCCCTCAGGTTCCCCGCCGCGGAATCAGCCTTCCTTGACGATCCGGCGGCAAGTGTCCTGTTCTCCGCCGGCGATACGGACCTGGTCTGACCGTGGGCGCTTCCACCGCCGACCTGCTCAAGTATCCGCTCCCAGAGGGCTGCACGCTTCGCTTCATCCAGGACGGCGACGAGGAGGGCATGCTTGATGTGCTCGACCGGGCCTTCGACGGCTGGCCGAAGAAGGAGCTGCTCGTCTCGCCGCTGGAGCACCTCCGCTGGAAGCTGAGCAGCCATAAGCTCGCGCAGCGTTTCCATGTCGTAGCGGAGTTGAACGGGCGGATCATTGCCGTGCGGACGTTCCTGGCGCGCCGGATCAAGGTGGGCGATCGCTTTCTGCTCATTCGGACAGCCGTAGATCGCGCCGTGCTGCCGGAGTTCCAGCGCCGCAACATCATGAACGCCATGGAGGTGCGCGTCGCTCGCGAGTGGTTAGAGTCCTTCGATGCGCTCCTGAGCCTGCGCAACAACTGGCAGTCGGTGCGAGCTGTTTCGACGCCCCACCATCGCCGGACGATCGATGTCATCTCTCGACCGCTCGACAGCGCGCCGGCGGCGGAAGCGCCCGACGGCTGGACGCTTCGCCGTGTCGATGCGTTCGACGCGCGGATCGACGAGTTCTGGCGCGAGGCGTCCAAGCCCTATCGTCTGATCGTGGCGCGCACAAAGGACTATCTGAACTATCGCTACGCGGACCGGCGTGCCGGGAACTATACCATCGTCCTCGCCGAACGTGCCGAGAGCGTCCTTGGCTACATCATTACCGCGGCTTGGCAGGGCACCGGCCATATCGCGGACGTGCTCGTCTCGCCCGGCCGTCTCGACGTGCTCGCGTCCCTGCTCGCGGACGCCGTCCAGCGCCTTCGCGCCGCAGGCAACGCTACGGTGGAGTGCTGGCGGTTTGCGTATCACCCGTACGTTCCGGTGCTGGAGGAGCTCGGCTTCGTCGAGTCAAGGCGCACGCATGGCCTGAGCTTGGCGGCGCTTGGCGCAAGCGACGATGAGCTGGCGTTCTTCGCCGACCCAAAGGTGCCGGCGCACTTCTCTGCCGGCGATACCGATCTGGTGTAACAGCATGCCCAGGAAGAAGATGGTCCGCCCCAACGATTCTAGTGCATCCTTGCAGGAGCAGTACCCGCTACCGCCGGGCTGCGAGCAAAGGTACTTCCGGGAAGGCGACGAGGAAAGCATGCTCGAGGTGCTCGACAAGGCCTTCGACGGCTGGCCAAAGATCGAAATCTCTGTCCCACCGATCGAGCACCTCCGCTGGAAGCTTCGGATGCACGATGCCGCGCTGCGCTCACACATCGTTGCGGTCATCGATGGCCGGTGCATCGCGCTTCGGCCGCTATGGGCGCCGCCGGTCAAGGTTGACAGTAACGTGTTTCTCGGTCGCCACGCCGTTGATCGCGCCGTGCTGCCGGAGTTCCAGCGGCACGGCATGATGGCTGCCATGGAAGTTCGCATGCCGTCAACCTGGGCGGAACGCTTCGATCTGACGCTCAGCCTGCGTGTCAACTGGCAGCGGATCAACCTTACGCCGGGCAACAGCCACCCGCGCAAGTTGCATGTCGTCGCCTGCTCGCTCGCCGCGCCACCTCCAGCGCCCGAAGCGCCGGTCGACTGGGCCCTCCGTCACATCGAGGGGTTCGACGACCGCTTCGATAACTTCTGGGCCGAGGCGTCGGCACCTTACCGCGTGATGGTCGCGCGAACGAAGGAGCACTTGAACTACCGGTTCGGCGATCGACGGGCAGGCAACTATCGCATCGTGGTAGCCGAGCACGCGGGCCGCGTCCTCGGCTACGTCATAACGACGGCGCGCCAGCGCATCGGCCACATAGCAGACGTCCTGGTCCTCCCGGGCCGCCACGATGTCCTCGAGTCGCTGCTGGAGGAGGCCGTTTCGCGCCTTCGTCAAGAAGGCAAGACGTCGCTGGAGTGCTGGCGGCTTCCTTACCACCCGTACATTCCCACGCTGGAGAAGTTCCGCTTCGACGAACCGAAACGCACCGAAACGGTGAATCTTCGCTCGCTCAAGGGCCGCGATCTCGAGTTCGCCTTCTTCGAGGACCCGAAGGAGCCCGCGCATTTTATGGCGGGCGATACAGACTTGGTCTGAGGCGATACCGATCTGGTGTAGACGTTTAGGAGAAGGCGGCGGCGGCGTGTTGCCGCTCTAAGGTGCCGTGCTCGTCCATCAGCCGCTGACACCCGCCCGTCAGCACCAGAGCGGCGAACGGTAGCCAGACCGTCAGCGCAAGCAGGAAGACCGCCGCGCCGGCTAACGGCGCCAGCAGCATCGCCAGGCCGGTACAGACCACCGCAGCGACGATGAGCGGCAGCGAAAGTATGCTGACCAATCGCACGGTCCACTCGCGGGCGATGTCGGTGAGCTGTGCGCCCGCTGCGACGGCGGAGCGGCCGCTGGCTTCGAAGACGATCACCAGCGGCTGGTCGTACGCGTGTCGTGTTACCCAGTGCGCTCCCGCTACCGCGCCAACAAGCCCGTCCGCGA
>JBIOYF010000208.1:0-10275 GCA_044870035.1 Dehalococcoidia bacterium | reverse complement strand
GCGAGAACACCGAACGCATCGCGCGCTTCGCCTGTGAGCTGGCTCGCAAGCGAAAAGGGCGCGGCCATCCGGGGAAAGTCACCTGCTCCGCGAAGTACAACGTGCTCTGGCAGACCGACGGCTTCTTTCGCCAGACGGTGGAGGCCGTCGTCCGGGGCTACGCCGACCTCGCATACGAGGAGTACATCGTCGATGACTTCGCCCGGCGGTTGGTCGCGAGCCCGCAAGAGCTCGATGTCGTCGTGCTGCCCAACTTGTATGGTGATGTCCTGGCCGACGAAGCGGCCGGCACCATCGGCGGTCTCGGTCTCGCGCCGAGCGGCTGTTACGGGGAAGGATTCGCGTACTTCGAGCCGGTCCACGGCACCGCGCCTGACATCGCCGGCAGGCACGCCATCAACCCGACGGCTACCATGCTCTCCGCAGCCATGATGCTGGAATACCTCGGCCTCGAGGACGCTGCTCGTCGTCTCGAACACGCTGTCGACGGGACGTACGGTCAAGGCGACCGCCTGACGCCTGATCAAGGCGGCGCCGCGACGTCAGAGCAGTTTGCCGCCGCGGTGCGGTCGAGATTGTGATGTGACGGCGGAGGCAACAACGGTCGAGATCCCCCTCGAACGCCTCCGTTCGTTCGGCGAACGCGCCTACGTGCGCGCCGGTCTCTCCGCAACCGACGCTACGACCGTCGTCGCCGTCCAGCTCGAGGCCGACTTGCGTGGCGTCGACACGCACGGCTTCCAGCGCCTGCCCCTCTACGTCGAACGGCTGCTCAGGGGCGAAAACAATCCGGCGCCGCGGCTCCGCGTTCTCAAGGAGTCGCCCGCAAGCCTTGTCATCGATGCCGATAACGGCCTCGGTCAGCTCGTCTGCCATCGCGCCATGGCACTCGCCATCGAGAAGGCACGCGGCTCCGGACTGGCTGTCGCTGCGCTGCGCAACTCAAACGATTGGGGCTGCGGCGCCTACTATCCGACGATGGCCGCCGGCGCAGGCTTCGTCGCGCTCTGCACGACGACGAGCGTGCCCACGCTCGCGCCGTATGGCGCCCGCACCCGCCTGCTCGGCAACAACCCCATCGCCTTCGCCGCGCCCCGGCGGGACGCTCCGCCCATCGTGCTCGACATGGCGCTCACGCCGGTCGCGCTGGGCAAAGTCATGCGCGCGCAGGCCGAGGGTGGTCCCATACCCGAAGCTTGGGGCTTCCTCGATCGCGACGGCCGCCCGACAACTGACCCGCAGGCAGCCCTGCGCGGCATCATCCCGGCCATTGGCGGCTACAAGGGGACAGGCCTGAGCATCATGCTGAACGTCCTGGCCGGCATACTGCCCGGCGGTTACCACAGCGCCGCCGTCGACGTCGGTAAGCGCGGCCAGTTTTTTCTCGTCATATCTCCCGATCTGTTCGGCGACGCCGAAACGTTCCATGCGCAGATCGAAGACATGGTACGCCAGATCAAATCCAGCGAGCCCCTTCCCGGCGTCGACGAAGTCTTCCTCCCCGGCGAGCTCGAGCGGCGCCGGTACAATGAACGGATCGGCCGCGCTGCGATCTGCTATCCACCGTCGGTGATCGTCGCGCTGAGGAACCTCGGAGAACGCATCGGCATCGAATTTGCAGCGTAATCGAGGAGGAGACCCCTGCCATGATCTACTACTCGTGTGACTCGCACGTCGTGGAGGCGCCGGAGGTCTTCCAGGGCCTCGAAGCGAAATTCGGCGAACGGGCCCCTCGGATCATCACCGAGTTTCGTGGCCACGAAGGGACGTTCCTCTACTGGCCCGCGCAGAACCGCCCTATTCCAGTCGGACGCTTCGGCATCGCCGGTCACCGCCTTGACGACCCGGACACACAGCAACGCATTCTGAGAGGCTGGGACGGCATGAACCCCGGAGTCCGCGATCCGGTTGCGCGTCTCAAAGAGCAGGAGCAGGACGGCATCGTTGGTGAGGTGATGTACCCCAGCATCAACATGCTCACCTTTTCCATCGAGGACCGCGCTGTCGTCCAAGCCGTCTTCCGCAACCACAACGACTGGATCCGCAACTACTGTAGCCACGCACCCGAACGCCTCATCGGCGTCGCCTGTCTCCCTCTGCCCGACGTCGACGAAGCGATCGCGGAGCTGCACCGCGTCGCGAAGATGGGCATCCGCGGCGTCGCCATCCCCTGCACCGCCCCGCCCGACAGGCCGTACGGAGATCCGTCCTACGAGCCCTTCTGGTCCGCTGCCGAGGAGGCCGGCCTTCCGATCACGATGCACATCTTCTGCGGCTCCAGCTGGGGGATGAACCTGCCCCCGCACTGGAACCAGATCGTGAGCTACACGCTCTCCCACGCCGCGATCTGGGAGACGGTGTCGAATCTCATCACGTCCGGCGTCGCCCATCGTCATCCGAAGCTGCGCTTCGTCTGTGCCGAGTGGGAGACGGGCTGGCTCGCCCATGTCCTTCAGCGCATGGACCACGCGACGTACCGCAGCCGGGCCGACGCCTCGCCCGACCTCGACATGGAGCCGAGCCAATACTTCCGCCGTCAGTTCTACGCCACGTTTGAGGACGACGCCATCGGCGTGCAGACCCGCCACCTGATCGGCGTCGATAACCTCCTCTGGGGCAACGACTATCCGCACCACGATTCCATCTGGCCCCATTCGATGGAGGTCCTCGAGCGCATCTTCGCCGGCGTGCCGGAGGACGAAAAGGAGAGGATGACGAGCGGGAGCGTCCTCGAGCTCTATGGCATCAAGCTCCCGGCAGAGTTGATGGCCTAGCTACAAGACAGGGACAGTTCGTTCACTTGTCCTTGAACCGCTCGGCCTCCTCGGAGCCCCGGGTCGTGTTGCCCGCGCTGTAGGAATGCGCGCCCGCTCCGGCGAGCTTACCCCCATCGACGATCAGGTACTCCTCGCGGATCGGCCGCCCATCGAACCAGCACTCCAGGACCTCTCGGACTCCGGCAGCGTAGCGGGCCTGCGCGGACAGCGACGTCCCTGAGACGTGCGGCGTCATGCCGTGATGGGGCATCGTCCGCCAGGGGTGGTCCCTCGGCGCCGGCTGAGGGAACCAGACGTCGCCCGCGTACCCCGCGAGCTGCCCGCTCTCGAGGGCGCGCGCAACAGCATCTCGATCGCAGATCTTGCCGCGAGCCGTGTTCACCAGATAGGCGCCGCGCTTCATCTTCGCGATCAGCGCGTCGTTGAACATGTGCTCCGTCTCCGGGTGGAGCGGCGCATTGATGGTGACCACATCGCAGACGCGGACCAACGACTCGGCGTTCGGATGATAGGTCACGCCAAGCTCCCGCTCAACGCTCTCAGGCAAGCGGTGCCGGTCTGTGTAGTGCAGCTTGACGTCGAACGCCTTGAGCCGTCGCAACACCGCTGTCCCGATGCGCCCGGCCGCGACGGTGCCGACGGCCATTCCCTCGAGGTCGTAGGATCGCTGCACACAATCGGCGATGTTCCAGCCTCCGCGCACGACGGTCTCGTAGGAGGGAATGTAGTTTCGCACCAGCGCGAGGATCATCATGACCACGTGCTCGCTCACGCTGATGCTGTTCGAATACGTGATCTCGGCGACGGTGAGCCCCTTCTCGGACGCCGCCTGCAGGTCGACATGGTCCGAGCCTATCCCAGCGGTGATCGCCAGCTTGAGGCTTGGCGCGCTGGCGATGCGCTCGGCCGTGAGGTAGGCGGGCCAGAACGGCTGCGAGATGACGATCTCCGCCGTCGCTAGCTCGCGCTCGAAGACGCTGCTTGCTCCGTCCTTGTCGGACGTCACGACAAACGTGTGGCCGCGTCCCTCTATGAACTTGCGCAGCCCGAGCTCTCCCGACACGCTGCCCAGCAGCTCTCCCGGCCGGAAGTCGATCGCCTGAGGCGACGGCAAGGTCTGGCCGCCCGGGTAGTGATCGAGCGTGGGGACGTCGTCGCGCGCGTAGGACTTCGGGAAGCCGTCGACGGGATCGGCGTATAGCACACAGAGCACGTTGGCCATGTCATCGCCTCCTGCAGGTATGTCAGGCTTGTTCGCGGGCAGATCATACCGCCCCCGGTGCGGCGGTGCGAACCATCCATCGAGCGATTCGAGCACCGAAGTCGCGGCCAATGGCTCAGCGCCGCAGCTGAAGGACAAACGGGAGCCAAAGTGGTACCCCCGGCAGGACTCGAACCTGCGCACGCGGTTTAGGAAACCGCTGCTCTGTCCACCTGAGCTACGGGGGCACGCCTTCGCCGCCATGGTAGCGAAAGGGCGCTGAGGCTGGCGAGCCCGCCGCCGGGCAACCCTGTGGCGGGCTAGGAGCCGGCTGTCTCGTGGTCACGGCCGGAGAGTGCGCCTGCCTAGAGGGGGCCGAAGGAGTTCGGGCCGTTGGAGCAGTTCTGGCATTGGAAGCTGTCGTCGAGGGCGCAAAGCGAGCAGCAAGGCCTAGGGGGTCTAACGGTGTTCGGGGCTCATAGCTGGGCATGGGGCGACCCCGTCGGGCGGGAGGGCTCCCGGCAGCGGCGCGCCGTTAGGGCTTACGTTTCTTATTCGGCGCTTGTGTCAACGCGCTGGCCGCGGCTGACTTGGCGGCCTTACTCGCGCTCTTGCTCCTAAGCACTCTGCCTGCATTGCTGGCGGCTTTCTTGCCGGTCTGCTCGTTCCGAGTCATTTGGAGACTCCTTTCCTGCTTTCCGGTCGGTGAAGCGAAAATGCTCGCCCGCTGCTATGGTAGCACAGGTGTTCCGTCTCTTGGTTAGTCTCCCTGGGGCCGTAGCCGTGTGAAGGCCTCGGCGCTAAGGGATCCCATTCGAACTCAATAATGGGACAATGTTACACTAACCTTGACAATGTGTCAAGGGAGGTGTAAAGTTCTAATCACGGATGACGATTATCAAGGCAGGATAGATAAAATGCCGTTACCGAAGACCCAGCACGTCCTGTTCGGAAAAAGCCCGCTAAAGCAGGTAATTATACAGGTTCGTTATCCGATCCTGCCACGCTTTGGTGAGTCATCATTTGTCGCGCCCTTCATCGAGGAAGTTCGGCGGACGTATCCGAAGGTGAACCGACAGGAACAGCGGAGCCTCGTAGTTTCATCCTCGGAAGGGTTCAGTATGGGTGCGAGTGAAACGCTGTGGAAGTTGGCGTCGCGGGACGGGAACTGCGTTACCGTGCTGGGTGAGAATGCAATAACTCTAGAGGTGAGCGCACATTCGTCGATCGATGGTTTGCTGGAGGAGTTCGAGCGAGTGTTGCGAATAGCGTGTGAAAAGTTAGAGATTACTGAGAGGAGCCGACTGGGATTACGGTACATCAACGAGTTCAGAAACGAGGAGGCGCGCAATTTGTCAGATTGGAAGCCGTTATTGCACGATGAGCTTCTGGGATTCGCAGCATCGGACATACTCGATGGGTGCGTGGATCGGATGACTCAGGAGGTACGCCTTAAGCGGGACGACGGAGTACTAGCGATAAGACACGGTTTGATATCTGGCAACGGCGGAGAGGTGAAGCCTGACAGTCGAGCGGCGTATCTGCTTGATCTGGATTACTACGACAGTACCGAGCAGGAGCTCGACATCGGGCAGACCGTGCGTCAGGTTCGCGGATACAGTGACTACATGTACGAATACTTCCGCTGGACATTGAAAGAAAAGCTGTTCAGGATGCTGGAGCCGAATAATGGCAGTTCTCACTAAGGCGCTAGACGTACCAACGGGGAGCGACGCGCTCGAGCCGGCCCTGGACGTCGGGAATCTCTTTCGTTGTAGGCCTCAGTCAACAGGGGATGACACAGAACTCCGGGGCTTCGAGGATTGGGTTGGACAGGCAATTGCCGCGATGGCCCTGCGGTCGGTTGAAGATAAGGACCAGGCGGGGTCGGGTCAAGTCCCTTGGAGAGCAGTGGGCGACATAGTCGTTCGGTATCAGGGCAGAATCGCTCGAATGGCCGAGATGCTTGGCGATCCGCAGACGTTGACTGCGCGCATGACGCCGGCGCCCGGAGAGAATAGATCCGAGGAAGCCTCGGATAGCAAGGCTTCTACTTGGTTTGGTTTTTCTCGTCTTCCGGCGGCACTACGACTGAAGGAGCTTTGCGGACTTGACGTTGGCCTGCTCGCGGGGGTTCTTGATGTGTCGCGACCGACCTTTCATCAATGGATGAAGGGTAACCCTAGAGGGCCGAATTTGGCGCGGTTGCTAGAAGTGTTGTCTTTGGTTGAGGACGCTGCGGAAACGCGCGGAATAGGCGAGCTTGACGTATGGCTTCAGCATCCCGTGGGAGCGCGCGGCCCTAGACCTTTGGATCTGCTGAAGGATGCGCGATACGACGCGTTTGTTGGATTTGTGCACAGGGTGCCGATCGAACAACGACTGATGCGTCGGCCAGCTGGTCGCCCGAGCCGCATGCCATATCGGCCAGTATCAAGACCGCTAGAGAGCATCGTTACCAGTGCTTGGGAAGAAGATGACGACTAGCGGATGACTCCGTGGGAGGGCCAACGGGCGCGAGCTTTGGGAATCGGCGACGAGCTTATAGCATTGGGTTGGCGGCAGGGGAGCATAGCGAAGGCTGGCTCAGTCCCCGTTCCTTTTCTTTCGCGGACTGCGGAGGGCGAATGGCAAGTTCTATCTCGGCAGGCGGAGAGCGATGACTGGCTGGTGGTGATCTCGCAGTCGTGCGACATCGTTCGCGATCCGGCTAAGGAGCCGTACGTGGAAGTCATGCGAGCGTGGTGGACGACTGACGAAGACTTGCTTCGCATGGCTCGAACCAACTCCTTTCGGTTCTTCTTGCTTCGGACGAGAGAGGGGAGTGGAGGGCTTGTTGCCGATGCTCCGCAAACCTTCCGCATCGACAAGGCGTCAGTAATTAGCTTGGCGCTTGAAGGCAACTTAGACGAGAAGGGAAGCGAACGCTTTAGAGCGTGGGTAGCGGGTCGCTATGGTCGAGTTGCGCTGGAGCAGCCCGTGGTCGACGGAGTTCAGCGACCAATTGTCGAAGCCGTCAAGAAGGCAATCCGGGACTCGGCCGGACGAAAGGTTTTGGACGGGATTCGCGAAGTCCGGGTGTTCTGGCACGATGAGAACGACATCGAGCTGTTCCTCGTCCCGGAGGACGGGGTACGAGTCGCAGCCGGGGAAGTCGCTGCGGTGGCAGGGGCGATCGTACGGTCAGTGCGAGATGCGGGACTGGTGCAGGCTATAGGGTGGGACGTTGTAGACCTTGAATCGTTGAGCGCCAGAGAGTACCTGGCATCGGTCCAAATGCCATTAGATCACTACTCGCTGCCGGAGCCGGCTGCGACAGAAGGCAGCGAGCGAGAAGGGCATCAGGCGAGTTCCTCTTAGTGGCCGCGAAGCGTCAGTCGATAGACCTGATACGCAAGACAACTTTGCACGTTGCGCCTAGACAGCGGAATCTCGCAGCACAACGCAGAGCCCGTCCGGTTTAGGAAACCGCTGCTCTGTCCACCTGAGCTACGGGGGCACGAGTGAGGAGGTCACCGCCAGAAACCAGAGGCTGGAGAACGTCGCCTCCAACCCATACCGTCCAGCTTCGCCAGTCCAGTTCTGGTGGAGATAGGGGGATTCGAACCCCCGACCTCTGCGATGCGAACGCAGCGCTCTCCCAATTGAGCTATATCCCCACGGCCGCATTATAGGAAAGGCCTTGTTCGCCTGGCAAGCGGAGGAAAGGAGACGAGGGCCCGGATCGGCTGGTGGCGGGGAAACGGCGCCGGGCCCTCGTAGCGGATGCGCGGTTTCGCTCCACGCATCTCCCAACCTTTACCCTCGACACCACTCGCGAAATCTGAAGGCTGCGTGAAGCGTTCTTCGCAAGAAGAAAGGGCCGGCCTTGAGAGCCGACCCTTTGGCCGCAGTCCTTGCGAGGTGCTGCCACCGGTGGCCCCGCTTCCACCGATGGAAGCATCACCTCTTGCGAGGTGAGGCGTCCTACCCAAGGCCGAATTGTACCACCCTTGTCAAGCAAGGTCGATAACCAATCGCCTTTTGCTCGGCAAACAGCCCGTTGCTACGATTGCCGGAGGTAGTTGGGCCCCAGTATCAGATAGGAAGGCGGGGTAACGTGAAGCCATCAGCAACGATCCTGCTCAGTCTATTCTCACTGGGCATATTGCTCGCATCGCTCCTGCTCTCGACAGGAACAGCGGCGGCCGCGACGTCTACCGTCCAGGTCGGTGACCTCTTCTTCTGCGGCGAATCATTCAGCGGCGGCGTCTGCCCCACCACCATCACCGCGGGCGACACCGTGGTCTGGGACTTCAGCGCCGCCGACGTGGCCCACACGGTCACCGAGTGCGGCGCCTCGTGTGACACCCCGACGCGTTCGCCGGTCTTTGACTCCGGCCTTGTGCAGAACCACGGCACGTTCCAGTTCATCTTCACGACAGCAGGTACGTACAACTACCTCTGCCAGGTCCACGCCTTCGAAATGCGCGGGCGCGTCATCGTCCAGGCGGCCGCGCCAACGCCGTCCGGCGGCAGTAGCTCGACACCTGCCGCCGGTACCACGCCCACATCGACATCCGGCGGCGGTACGCTCCCGACGACCGGCTACGGTCCGCAAGCGCACAGCTCGTCGCAGTGGTGGACGTTCGCTGCGCTCGCCATCGCCGGCGCGACGCTCGTCTCGTTCGGCGTGCTGTCGTTCGCACGCGCCAAGCGGCGACTTGAATAGCGGTTAACGGGAACGCTTAGGCCGAACGAGCAGCCTTCGCCAGGCTGGGCTCCAGCACGCGCACGCACTCCGCCGACGGCAGCCCCAGCACGACGCGCCGGCCGTCGAGCTCGATCGTCATCGTTGAGTTGAACGACGCGAACTCGGCGACGCGGATGCGCTTGCCCGGCGTAATATCGTTCTGCTGCAGGAAGCGCATCAGGTCGGCGTCTTCCTCAGCCTCCTCCTGCACGCCGTCGATCTCCGCCTCATCTCCCTCGCGCAGCGTCGCCAGCAGCACCGTGGCCGGGCGCGGCAGGCCCGGGAAGGGGTTGCCGTGCGGGCAGGTGGTCGGGTTGCCCAGCAGCGCCATGATGCGCGCCTCCACCGCCTGCGAGACGGCGTGCTCGATGCGGTGCGCCTCTTCGTGCGAATCCGCCCAGTCCATCCCGAGGATGTCGACGAGCAGCCGTTCGGCGAGGAAGTGCCGCCGCTTGATCGACTCCGCGGCCGTCTTGCCGCGCTCGGTTAGGTGGATGTCGTGCCGGCCGTGCAGCTCGACCAGCTCGTCGCGCTGCATGCGCTGGAGCGTCGCCCAGGCCGTCGGCGCGGACACGCCGATGCGCTCCGCAAGCCGCGCCGCGATGACGGTCTTGCCGTCCTGGCGCTGGTCGTAGATCTCCTGCAGGTAGTCCTCGACGGTTGGCGTGGGCCGGTCTAGTTCGTGCTTCATGGCGGGTGTGGCGGGCGTTAGTGGCCTATTTTACCAGAAGTTCGAGGCTCGATGTTCGAGGTTCGAGGGCGGGACTGGAGGCTGGAGACTGGAAAGCGCCATTCGCCGTCGTGGCCACGTCTGGGGTTTCAGCGATGAGATTCCTCGCGGAGTTCATCCTGAGCGAAGCCGAAGGGCTCGGAATAAAGACCTGCGAACTTCGAGCTTCGAATCTCGAACTACAGCTCGACAGGTTTTCGGCTCGAGAACCCGTAGAGCTGGGCGGGCCGGCCGGCGCCCTCGGCCTGGCGCTCCTTCGTCGGCGCGATAATCTCGCGCGAGAGCATGCGCTTGCGGAAGTTGCGCTTGTCCAGCGTGCGGCCCAGGATGCTCTCGTAGACGCGCTGGAGCTGGCTGAGCGTAAAGCGACGCGGCAGCAGGCTGTACGCCACGTTCGTGTACTCCAGCTTGTTGCGCAGCCGTTCGAGCGCGTAGTCCAGCACCTGCTCGTTCCGGAAGGCCAGCTCCGGCAGCGAGCGCATGGCGAACCAGGCCGGCTGCCATTCCGTCCGCTCGGCCAGGCGCACGCGCGTGTGGTCGACCAGCGCGAAGTAGGTCACCGCGAGCGCGCCGCCGGGCGTCGCGTCGTCCAGGTCGTTGAACGTGTAGAGCTGTTCCAGGTAGACGTCCTCGACGCCGGTCTCATCGACCAGCTTGCGCACCGCCGCTTTCACGAGCGGCTCGCCGGGCCGCAGCACGCCGCCCGGGATCGCCCAGAGGCCCTTGCCCGGCTCCGCGCTGCGCCGGATCAGCAGCACGCGCAGCTCGCCCTCGTCCACGGTGTAGATGACAACGACGACGGCGACGAGGGGGGAGGGTCGAGGGTCGAGGGTCG
>JBIOYF010000207.1:0-26912 GCA_044870035.1 Dehalococcoidia bacterium | reverse complement strand
CACTTCCGCGGCCACAGCGGCCGCTCCGAGAAGACAACGCAGGTGAAGAAGACTCCGTAGGACTATGGAAGTTGTAGCAAGCCACCGCTTCGCAACGGTCTCGCACCGGAAGGTCCGGCTGGTGCTGGCGCACCTGCCCGGCCAGAACATCGCGACCGCGCTGAACCTGCTCAAGTTCATGCCGACGCCGCACGCGAAGATCGTCGCGAAGATCGTTAAGGCCGCCGCGTCGAACGCGGAGAACAACTACTCGATGGACCCGGACAGCCTCTATATCAAGCGCGCCGTCGCGAACGAAGGGCGGCGCCTCAAGCGCGTGCGCCCGCAGTCGCGCGGCCGCTACTCGCCATATATCAAGCGGACCAGCCATATCACCATCGTCGTGGACGAACGGGAGAGCTAAGCATGGGTCAAAAAGTGCATCCAACGGGCTTCCGGCTCGGCATCATCTACGACTGGCAGAGCAAGTGGTTCTCCGATAGCGAGTACCGCACTCTGCTGGAGGGCGATCTGGCGATCCGCAAGCACCTGGAAGGCATGATGCGCGACGCCGGCGTCTCCCGCGTCGAGATCGAACGCAACGCGAACATCGTGTCCATCACGATCCATACCGCGAAGCCCGGCATCGTCATCGGGCGCAGCGGCCAGAAGGTCGACGAGCTGCGCACGCAGCTCGAGGCGCTCACCGGCAAGCGTGTCCGCGTGAACATCCAGGAGATCCGCATGCCGGAGCTGGACGCGCAGCTCGTCGCGCGCAGCATCGCCGACCAGCTCGAACGGCGCGTGGCGTTTCGGCGAGCGCTCAAGCAGACAGTCCAGCGCAC
The DNA here is from genome assembly GCA_044870035.1 of Dehalococcoidia bacterium. Taxonomy (GTDB): domain Bacteria; phylum Chloroflexota; class Dehalococcoidia; order DSTF01; family RBG-16-68-14; genus JBBDXS01. Next base: position 26,088 of record JBIOYF010000207.1, on the reverse strand, counting down.
CATGGCGCGCGGCGCGCTCGGCGTAAAGGCCATGGTGGCCGGGCGCCTGGGCGGCGCGGAGATGTCGCGCCGAGAGGCGGTCATGGAAGGCCGCGTCCCGCTCCACACGATCCGTGCCGACATCGATTTCGGCCGCGCCGAGGCGCACACAACGTTCGGACGCATCGGCGTGAAGGTCTGGGTCTACAAGGGCGAAGCGGTCTCGGAACGGCCCGAGCGACAGCACACGAGCGCGGCAGCGCCGGCCAGCGAGCGCGCGCCCGCGGCACCGGTCCCCGCGCCCACTGCGCCAGCGACTGCCGCGCCAGCAGTCGAAGCGGCACCAGCCCCCGCGCCAGCCGTCGAAGCGGCGGAGCCGGCGCCGGCGACAGCGGAGGCAAGCGAGTAGGGGTCATGCTCCAACCGAAGCGGACCAAGTTTCGCAAGGCGCATCGAGGGCGGCGGCGCGGCATCGCGATCGCGGGCAGCACCGTGGCGTTCGGCGAGTTCGGCCTGCAGGCGCTCGACAACGCCTGGATCACCGCGCGCCAGATCGAGGCGGCCCGGCGCGCCATCACCCACGAAATGCGCCGCGGCGGCAAGGTCTGGATCCGCATCTTTCCAGACAAGCCGGTCTCCAAGAAGCCCGCGGAGACGCGCCAGGGGAGCGGCAAAGGCGCGCCCGAGTTCTGGGTCGCCGTCATCAGGCGCGGTCGCATGCTGTTCGAGGTAGCCGGCGTGCGCGAGGACCAGGCGCGCGCCGCGTTGCGCCTCGCCGCGCACAAGCTGCCGATAGACACGCGCTTCGTCCTGCGCGAGCACCAGGAGCTACGCTAGATGGCACGCAAGAGCGACAAGATCCAAGAGCTCCGGGGACTTACAGACGCCGACCTGATGAAGGAGATGGACGAAACGTACCGCCAGCTCTTCACGACACGTCTCCAGGTCTCGACGCGCCAGCTCGCGAACACCTCGGTGCCGCGCAAGCTGCGCCGGCGCATCGCCCAGATCAAGACGATCCAGCGCGAGCGGCAGCTCGTAGCCCACGCGGCCGCAGGAGCTGAGCGATAACCATGGCTGAGAAGCAGAAGAGTCTCACCGGCACCGTCGTCAGCGACAAGATGGAGAAGACCGTTGTCGTCCAGGTCGACCACACGACGCGCCACCCGCTCTACCACAAGATCATGAAGCGCAGCAAACGCTACCTCGCGCACGACGACCGCCTCGAGGCGAAGCGCGGCGACGTGGTGCGCATCATCGAGGCGCGGCCGATGTCACGCCACAAGCGCTGGCGCGTCGCCGAGATCGTCGAACGCGGCGAAGTCGCCGAGATCGCGCCGCGCGAGATCGACGCCGAATACCTGGCGCTCCACCGCGAGCGCGAAGCGCCGCCGCCACCGCGCGCCGCCGCAGAGGCGGCTGAGGGCGAAGAGGCGGGCGCGAAGGCCCCGCCGGACGAAGAGACCCTCGACGAAGCGGTCGAGGCGGCGGAGGCCGTCGCGACGACAGAGGTGCTCGTCGAGGAAGTAGCCGAGGAAGAAGACCAGCCTGAAGAATCATGATTCAGAAGTTCACGCGGCTCAAGGTCGCCGACAACTCCGGCGCGCGCCAGATCATGTGCATCCAGATCCTGGGTGGCACGCGACGGCGTTACGCGCGTGTCGGCGACATCATCGTCGCGTCGGTGAAGCAGGCGCAGCCGGGCGCGGGCGTGAAGAAAGGTGAGGTCGTGAGAGCGGTCGTCGTTCGAACGGCAAAAGGCTGGCAGCGCGAGGACGGTTCGTCGATCCGCTTCGATGACAACGCGGCCGTCATCCTGGCCGACAAAGAGAACCCGCGCGGCACGCGCATCTTCGGGCCGGTGGCCCGCGAGCTGCGTGAGCGGCGGTTCATGAAGATCATCTCGCTCGCGCCGGAGGTCGTCTGATGCGCAACATCAAGCGTGATGACCAGGTGCTGGTGCTCACCGGCAAGGAGCGCGGCAAGCGCGGCCAGGTCCGCGAGCTGCTGTCCAGCAAGGACCGCGTCATCGTCCAGGGGCTGAACATGGTGAAGCGTCACCAGAAGCAGCGTACGGAGCGTGAACCGGCGGGCATCATCGCCAAAGAGGGCGCGATCCATATCTCGAACGTGAAGCTCATCTGCAAAGCGTGCCAGCAGCCGACGACGGTGACGTTCCGCACGCGGGCGGACGGCGTGAAGGTGCGCATCTGCAAGAAGTGCCACCAGGACATCGATTAGGAACTGACGGATGGTAACAACGGCAACCGCACCCCGGCTCAAGCAGCGCTTCCTGGACGAAGTGGCGCCCGCGCTCATGCGCGAGTTCGGCATCGCGAACATCATGCAGGTGCCGCGCGTCCGGAAGGTGGTGCTGAACATCGGTATGGGCGAAGCGACGCAGAACGCGAAGGCGCTCGATTCCGCCTCGGAGCAGCTCGCCGTCATTGCGGGCCAGAAGCCTGTGACGACGCGCGCCAAGAAGTCGATATCCAACTTCAAGATCCGCGAGAAGAACCCGATCGGCCTGATGGTCACGCTGCGCGGGAACCGCATGTGGGAGTTCCTCGACCGGCTGCTCAACGCCGCCCTGCCCCGCATCCGCGACTTCCGCGGCGTCTCGCGCAACGCGTTCGACGGGCGCGGCAATTTCAGCCTGGGCGTCCGCGAGCAGCTCATCTTCCCGGAGATCGAGTACGACAAGGTCGATCGCGTGCGCGGTTTCCAGATCAACATCATCACATCGGCCGAGAGTGACGAAGAAGGCGCCCGGCTCCTGGAACTGCTGGGTATGCCGTTTAGCCGGAGCTAAGCAAGCATGGCGAAGAAAGCACTGATCAACAAAGCGAATCGACCGCCGAAGTTCAGCTCGCGCACGATCCGCCGCTGCCACCGGTGCGGCCGGCCGCGCGCGTACATACGTTACTTCGGCCTGTGCCGGATCTGCTTCCGAGAGCTCGCGCTAGAGGGCAAGCTGCCCGGCGTGAAGAAATCCAGTTGGTAGGGGGTACGGCGCGATGACGATGACCGATCCGATCGCTGACATGCTCACGCGTGTTCGCAACGCGGTAGCCGCCCGGCATGACCACGTCAACATCCCCGCTTCGAAAGTAAAGGTGGCCATCGCCGGCGTGCTCAAGGAAGAAGGCTTCGTCCGCGACTACGAGGTCTTCGAAGAAGGGCCGCGCCGGTTCGTGCGCATCCACCTGAGCTACACGGAGAAGAAAGAGCCGATGCTGAACGGGATCAAACGCGTGAGCCGGCCCGGTCTGCGCGTCTACGTGCAGAAACGAGAGATCCCGCGCGTCTACAATGGCCTGGGGATCGCGATCCTTTCGACGCCGAGGGGCATCATGGCCGGACAGAAGGCCTGGCGCCAGCAGACCGGCGGCGAAGTGCTCTGCTACGTGTGGTAGGTGATCGAGCATGTCACGCATCGGTAAGCAGCCAATCACCCTCCCGTCCGCGGTCCAGGTGCAGATCGAAGGACAGACGGTCAACGTGAAGGGCCCCAAGGGCGAGCTCCAGCGGGAGGTGCACCAGGACATCCGCTTGCAGCAGGACGATGGCAAGCTCACCGTCACACGGCCCAGCGACAGCCCCTACCATCGAGCGCTGCACGGCCTCACGCGCGCGCTCGTCGCGAACATGGTCTCCGGCGTCGCGAACGGCTTCAGCAAGACGCTGGAGCTGCAGGGCGTCGGCTACCGGGCGCAGCAGATGGGCAAGAACATTCAGGTCGCGGTGGGCTACTCGCATCCGATCGACGTACAGGCGCCGGCCGGCATCGAGCTCGAAGTCGAAGGCACGAACAAGATCCACGTGCGCGGCATTGATAAGGAGCTGGTCGGCGAGATCGCGGCGGAGATCCGCTCGCTCCGGCCGCCGGAGCCGTACAAGGGCAAGGGCATTCGTTACGAGGGAGAGTACGTGCGACGCAAGGCCGGCAAGGCTGGAAAGACGTTGCAGCACTAAAAGCGATGAAACGTCAGAAGACCGCCTACCACGGCCGGCTGCGCCGCCACCTGCGCGTGCGCAAGAAGGTGCAGGGCACGCCGCTGCGCCCACGCCTGTCCGTCTACCGCAGCCTGACGCATATCTACGCGCAGGTGATCGACGACGACGCGGGCCGCACGATCGCGGCCGCCTCGGACATCGAGGCGGACCTGCGCGGTACGAAGAACGGCAAGAAGAAGACCGATGTCGCCAAGCTCGTCGGCGAGCTGGTCGGAAAGCGCGCAGTCGAGCAGGGCATCTCGCAAGTCGTGCTCGACCGCGGCGGATACAAGTACCACGGCCGCGTGAAGGCGCTGGCGGACGGCGCCCGATCGGCCGGTCTGCAGTTCTAAGGAGTAGGGATGGTTACCGTCAGTCCTGATTACGAGCTGGAACGCGAGCCTGAGCTTAGCGAGAAGGTCCTCCACATCAACCGCATCTCTAAGGTCGTGCAAGGCGGCCGGCGCTTCAACTTCAGCGCCGTCGTCGTCGTCGGCGATGGCCAGGGCCGCGTCGGCGCGGGCCACGGCAAGGCGCGCGAAGTGCCGGACGCGATCCGCAAGGGCGCCAGCATTGCCCGTCGCGGGCTGATCCGGGTGCCGATGAAGGGGACGACCATCCCCCACGAAATCCTCGCGGTGTACGGGGCAGCCAAAGTCTTGCTGAAGCCCGCCGCGCCCGGTACCGGCGTGATCGCCGGTGGCGGCGTCCGCGCCGTCGTCGAGGCCGCGGGCATCCGCGACGTGCTTACGAAGTCGCTGGGCAGCAATAACCCGATCAACGTCGTTAAGGCCACGCTGAAGGGCCTCTCCAGCCTCCGCCTGCCGGAGGAGGCCGTCGCGCGCCGTAAGGCCGGCGTCACGCGCGCAGCAGCGGCCCAGCCACCGGTCGAGCCGGAGGAAGCGCCCGAGGAGCTGCCGGATGACTAAGCTGCGTGTGACCTGGGTCAAAGGATACGCCGGTCGCAGGTTCGATCAGAAGCGCACGATCAAAGCGCTCGGCCTGCGCAAGCTGGGCCACACCGTCGAACATAGCGACTCTCCATCCGTGCGTGGTATGATCACCAAAGTCCAGCACTTGGTGGCTGTCGAAGAGGCGAAGGGCTAGCGGTGCAGCAACACGAGCTTCGTCCCCCGAGAGGCGCCAAGAGGGCCCGCAAGCGAGTCGGCCGCGGCAACGCGAGCGGTACCGGCACCTACGCCGGCAAGGGCATGAAGGGCCAGCAGGCGCGCGCCGGCTCCGGCCCCCGCCCCGGCTTCGAGGGCGGCCAGACCCCGCTCATCCGCAAACTCCCGGTCCGGCGCGGCTTTCGCAACCCGTTCCGCGTCGCGTTTACACCGGTGAACCTGCGCGATCTCGGACGGTTTGCTGCAGAGAGCGAAGTAACGCCGGAGGCATTGCAGCAGGCCGGCCTGGTGCACTCGTCCGAGGACCTGATCAAAGTCCTCGGGGACGGTGACGTCGCAAGCGCACTGACGGTGCGCGTCCACCGCGTTTCGGCGCCCGCGCGCGCGAAGATCGAGGCCGCCGGCGGCAGCGTGCAGGAGCTGATGCCACGCCCCGAGGCCAAGGAACGCAAGGTCAAGGAACGAGCGAAGAAGCCGGCCGCTGAGCAAGACGGCGACGACGAGGCCCAGCCCGCCCAGGAGCAAGATGGCGACAGCAGCGAGAGCAGCGAGAGCGCAAGCGCCGAATAGGCCGCGGCTGCTGCAGGCGGCCGTCGATGCGTTCCAGCAGCCGGACATCCGGCGCAAGCTGGTCTATACGCTCTTCCTGCTCGTCATCTTCCGGTTCGTCGCGCACATCCCCATCCCGGGCGTCAACCGGTCGCTCCTTTCGCAGGCCTTCGAAAACAACGCCATCCTCGGGTTCCTGAACCTGTTCAGCGGAGGCGCGCTGCGTAACCTGAGCGTCGCCGCACTCGGTGTCTATCCGTACATCACCGCGTCGATCATCATGACGATGCTCCAGCCGATCGTGCCCAGCCTGCAGGCGCTCTCGCGCGAGGGCGAGCAGGGACGGCAGCGCATCCAGCTCTACACGCACTACCTGGCCGTACCGATGTCGGTGGTGCAGGGCTACAGCCAGCTGATCATCCTGGAGCAGGCCGGCGCGGTGAACGGCGTCGGCTTCACGGGGCCGAACGCGCTGCCCACGCTGGCGGCCGTCATCTCGATGACAGCGGGGACGATGTTCCTGGTCTGGATAGGCGAGCTGATTACTGAAAACGGCATCGGCAACGGCATCTCGTTGATCATCTTCGGCGGCATCGTGGCGGGGTTACCGACGCTGCTGCCGAGTATCGCGGACTCCTCCGTCGGTCTGTTCGGCATAGCCGGGCTCGCTGGGATTGGTGTGGCAGTGCTAGCGTCGATCGTGTTCATCCAGGAGGCGCAACGACGCATTCCTGTCCAGTATGCGCGTAGTGTCTTCCGCTCCGGGCGCATGTACCGTCAGTCCGGGCAGAGCCATATCCCGTTGCGCGTCAACTCCGCGGGCATGATCCCGCTGATCTTCGCCTTTTCGCTCGTCATCTTCCCGTCCTACGCGGCGACGTACCTGCGCGACCAGTTCGATTCCGGGGCCATCCACAGCGCCGCGGTCTTCATCATCGACTGGTTCGGGCCCGGCAGCGGAAGCCGGAGCAATACGTCACCTGGCTTCTTGGCTACCATTTTCATCCTCGTCGTGGTCTTTACGTTCTTCTACACGCTGGTGATCTACCAGCAACAGAACTTGGCTGAAAACTTGCAGAAGAACGGCGGCTTCATCCCCGGCATTAGACCGGGCCGCCCGACTGCCGAGTACATCATGCGCGTGCTCGTGCGGATCACGTGGGCGGGCGCGCTCTTCCTGGGCGCGATTGCGATCTTGCCGAACCTCATGACCGCCTTTTTCAACGTGCAGTCTCTCACCTTGAGCAGCAGCGGCATGATCATCGTGGTGGGCGTCGTGCTCGATACGATGCGGCAGCTTGAAGCGCAGCTCATGATGCGCAACTACGAGGGCTTCATTCGTTAGCCCCGCGCGACACCAACCTCTACCGAAGGAGTGGAAGCTCATCCGCCGTGTATGTAATTCTCCTCGGCCCGCCCGGCACTGGTAAGGGCACCCAGGCCAAGCTCATCGCCGAACAGCTCGGCCTTGCGCACGTCTCGACCGGCGACATGTTCCGCCAGGCGGTCGCGCAGGGCAATGCGCTCGGCAAGCAGGCGAAGGCCTACATGGACCGCGGCGAGCTCGTCCCGGACGAGGTCACCATCGGCATGCTCGGTGAGCGCGTCGAGCAGCCCGATGCGCGGCGCGGCGTCGTCTTCGACGGCTATCCGCGCACGCTCCAGCAGGCCGAGGCCCTCGATGCTGCGCTGGGACGCCAGGGCAAGTCGGCCGACATCGCCCTCCACATCACCGCCCCGGACGACGAGCTGGTCCGGCGTCTCAGCGGACGCTGGACCTGCCCCAAGTGCGGCGAGATCTACCACGAGCAGAGCCGCCCTCCCCGCCAGACCGGCGTCTGCGACAACTGCGGTAGCCGGCTCACGCAGCGCGAGGACGACAAGGCCGAGGTGGTCCGCCAGCGGCTCGAGAAGCAGCGTCCCCCGGCGGAGATGCTGGATTACTATCGCGCGCAACGAAAGCTGGTCGACGTTGACGGGCAGCAAGACGTCGAGACGGTCACCCAGCAGCTGCTGGCCGCGATCGAGCGAACGACGGCCAACGCCAAACGATAATTGTATATGCCTATCATCATTAAGTCCGACGACGAGATCGCCCTCATCCGCGAAGCGGGCAGGAACGTAGCTGAAGTGCTGGAGCTGCTGGCCGGCGAGGTCCGGCCTGGCCTTAGAACGGCTGAGCTTGATACAATTGTGCGCGAGGAATTTAAGCGGCGGAAGGTGGTACCTACGTTTCTTAGGTACCAGGGCTATCCGGCGCATGTTTGTGTGTCCATCAATGATGAAATCGTCCACGCGATTCCCGGCGGGCGTGTGCTCCGGGAGGGAGACATCGTCAGCATCGACCTAGGGGCAACGTACCAGCGGTTCGTAGCGGACTCAGCGCTCAGCGTCGGGGTAGGCCGGATGGCTCCCGAAGCACAGCGCCTCATCGACGTGACGCACGAAGCGCTCTGGAAGGGCATACAGGCCGCGCGGCCCGGTGCCCGTCTCGGGGCGATCTCGCACGCAGTGCAGACGCACGCCGAGTCGCAGGGCTATTCGGTGGTGCGCGAATACGTCGGTCACGGCGTTGGGCGCGACATGCACGAGGACCCGCAGGTGCCGAACTACGGGCCGGCAGAGCGCGGACCGCTGCTACGCAAGGGAATGGTGATCGCCATCGAGCCGATGCTGAACATCGGCGACTGGCGCACAAAGAAACACGACGACGGGTGGACCGTGAGCACGCTGGACGGCAGTCTCTCGGCCCACTTTGAACACACGATCGCAATCACGGACGGTGAGCCCGACGTGCTCACACTGCGAGCAAACGAGCGTTCATCGCTGGCCGCGGTCGCCGCTGGTGGTCGCGCAGGATAGTCAGGGACGCATGGGAAAGAAGGACGCGATTGAAGTCGAGGGGGTGGTGAAGACACCGTTGCCCAACGCCATGTTCCGAGTCGATCTGGCGAACGGGCATGAGGTGCTCGCTCACATCTCCGGGAAGATGCGGCTGCACTACATCAAGATCGTCCCCGGCGACCGCGTGCTCGTCGAGCTTTCGCCGTACGACCTGGCCCGTGGCCGCATCACCTATCGCTTCCGCTAGAGGATACGAATGAAAGTACAGGCATCCGTCAAGAAGCGCTGCGAGAAGTGCCAGATCATCCGCCGCCACGGCGTGGTGCGGATCATCTGCGATAACCCGAAGCATAAGCAGCGACAGGGGTAGGAGGAGACGTATGGCGCGCATAGCCGGAATCGACGTGCCACGCGAGAAGCGTGTCGACGTAGCGCTACGCTACATCTACGGCATCGGGCCCAGCCTGTCACGCAAGATCTGCGACCAGGCCCAGGTCGCCGGCGGCACGAAGACCCGCGACCTGACCGACGACGAAGTGAGCCGCATCCGCGAAGTCATCGATCGCAGCTGCACCGTCGAAGGTGATCTCCGGCGTGAAGTGCGCCAGAACATTCAGCGCCTGATCGAGATTAACTGCTACCGCGGCACCAGGCACCGCCGCGGCCTGCCTGCGCACGGTCAGCGCACGCGCACCAACGCACGCACGCGCAAGGGCCCGCGCAAGACCGTCGCCGGCAAGCGGCGCGCCGTGGCGAAGAAGTAAGGAGTTAGATGGCAGAGCGCAAGGGCCGTCGTCGCGAGAAGAAGTCCGTCCCGAAAGGGAAGGCGTACATCCAGTCGACGTTCAACAACACGCTGATCACGCTGACCGACCCGAACGGCAACGTCGTGGCCGCCGGCAGCGCCGGGAACGTCGGATTCAAGGGTTCGCGCAAGTCGACGCCGTTCGCCGCAGGCCAGGCCGCCGAGCGCGCGGCCAAGAAGGCGATGGAGCACGGCATGCGCCAGATCGACGTGATGGTGAAGGGGCCCGGCGCCGGCCGCGAGGCGGCGATCCGCTCACTCGAGGCGGCCGGCCTCTCGATCCAGAGCATCCGCGACGTCACGCCGATGCCGCACAACGGCTGCCGGGCGCGCAAGAGGCGCCGGGTCTAAAGGGGAAGAGATGGCACGTTACACCGGTCCTGTTTGTCGGCTCTGCCGCCGTTACGGCGACAAGCTCTACCTCAAGGGCGACCGCTGCATGACGCCCAAGTGCGCGTTCGAAAAGCGGCCGCAGCCTCCGGGGCAGCAGCGCTTCGGCCGCCGGCGCCGCGTCTCCGACCGCGCGCTCCAGCTGCGCGAGAAGCAGCGCGCGCGCTTCATCTACGGGATCATGGAGAAGCAGTTCCGCCGTTACTACCGCGACGCGATCCGGCGCGCCGGCGTTACCGGCGAGACGCTCGTCCGGCTGCTGGAGACGCGCCTCGATAACGTCGTCTACCGGCTCGGCTTTGCAGACTCACGCTCGCAGGCGCGCCAGACCGTTCGCCACGGCCACATCGACCTCAACGGCCGGACGACGAACATCCCCTCGGCCGCGCTCAAGATCGGTGACGTGATCACCTGGTCCGCGCAAGGCAAGGGTAGCGAGCTCTACAAGATCATGCAGGAATCGATGCAGCACAAGGAAATACCCGACTGGCTCTCGGTCGACGCGGCCAACATGACCGGACGCGTCGTGACCCAGCCAGACGTCTCGCAGGCAGGCGCGAAGTTCGACCCGGCGGTGATCGTTGAATTCTACTCTCGATAGGGAAGGCATCATGAACCTCGCCAGTATTGAAAGCAGTCTCACCACAGGCTTGACCAACGCGGAGCCGGAACGGCCCCAGCTCACCGTCGAGCAGGAGACGGACACGTTCGCGCGCCTCGTCGCGGAGCCGCTTTCGCCGGGCTTCGGCATTACCGTCGGCAACTCGCTGCGGCGGGTGCTGCTCGGATCGCTGCCGGGCGCGGCTATCACCTCCGTCCGGATCGAAGAAGTCGTCCACGAGTTCTCCACGGTCCCGGGCGTCAAGGAAGATACGATGGAGCTGCTCCTGAACGTCAAGCAGATCCGTCTTCGCCCGCTGTCCGACCGGCCCGGCAAGATGTACCTGGAAGCGACCGGCCCGGGCGTGATCCGCGCCGGCGACCTGCAGGTCGCGGCCGACTACGAGATCGTCAACCCGGACCAGTACATCGCCACGCTGGACGGCGAGAAGTCACACCTCACCATGGAGTTCACCGTGGAGCGCGGGCGCGGCTATCTCCCGGCCGACCAGTCGGACGGGCTGCCCATCGGCGTCATCCCCGTCGATGCGATCTTCAGCCCGGTACAGAAGGTCAACTACCACGTTGAGCACACGCGCGTCGGCCAGATGACCAACTACGACAAGCTGGTGCTGGAAGTCTGGACGGACGGCACGATGACCGCCGTCGACGCGGTCAGCCGCAGCGGCGACATCCTGCGCGACGAGCTCACGCTCTTCTCACGTCTCGGCAAGCCGGAGTCGGCCGTCGTCGAGCACGGCGTCGGCCGCGGGCTGGCGCTGCCGCCGGACAAGTACAACACGCCCATCGAGGAGCTCAACCTCTCGGTTCGCGCGTACAACTGCCTCAAGCGCAGCGGCCTCATGACCGTCGGCCAGGTGCTCGAGAAGAGCGAGGAGGAGCTGCTCACGCTGCGCAACTTCGGCCAGAAGTCCTTCGACGAGCTCCAGGCGAAGCTCATCGAGTTGGGCTACCTCCAGCCGGGCGAGCGCGACGAAGAGCACGAGCGTCGCGAGCCGATCCCGGGCGACGAAGACTACAGCCCGCTGGGCGCCGCGCTCATCCAGGCGCTGCAGGAAGCCGGCGAAGACCCGTCGGAGCTGCTCAAGCAGGACGAATAGACGATGCGCCACCAGCTCGGCACACGAAAGCTCAGCCGTCCCACCAGCCATCGCAACCTCATGCTGCGCAACCTGGTGAAGGACCTGCTCACGCACGAGTCGATCAAAACGACCGAGGCGAAGGCGAAAGAGACGCGCCGCTCCGCCGAACGCATGATCACGCTGGGCAAGGCGGGCACGCTCCACGCGCGCCGGATGGCGTTTCGCTTCCTCAACGACAAGACAGTTACCGCTAGAGTGTTCGAAGAGATCGCGCCGCGCTTCGCCGGCCGCAACGGCGGCTACACGCGCATCCTCAGGCTGGGACGCCGACTCGGTGACGGCGCCGAGGTCGTCCAGCTGGAGCTCGTCGAAAAGGCGGAGTGACCGCCCGGCGCCTCGCCCTCCTCCTCGAGTACGACGGCAGTCCCCCGCTCGCCGGCTCGCAGCTCCAGAAGCACGCACCAAGCGTCCAAGGCGAACTCGAAGCCGCCCTACAGCAGCTCACCGGCGAGCAGACACGCGTCGCCTTCGCCGGCCGCACCGACGCCGGCGTGCATGCGTTCGGCCAGGTCACCGCGTTCACGACAGCGTCGAAGCTCAAGACCGAAGTCTTCGTGCGCGGTCTGAACGCGCTCCTCCCGGCCTCGATCGCCGTCCGCAACGCCATCGAGGCGCCCGCCGACTTCGACCCGCGCCGCCACGCCTCCAGCCGCAGCTATCGCTACGTCATCTACAACACGCCGGCGCGCTCGCCGCTCTGGCGCGCGCGCGCATGGCACGTCGCCGAGCCGCTCGATACGGCGGCGATGCAATCGGCCGCCGATGCGCTCGTCGGCGAGCACGACTTCGCCGCGTTCAGCCGCCGTGAGGGCGTCAGCACCGTCCGCTGCATCCGCCGCTGCGCCGTCGAACGCCGGCCTCCCCTCGTCGAGGTCGAGATCGAGGCGAACGCCTTTCTCCGCCACCAGGTCCGCCGGACCGTCGGCGCGCTCGCGCAGGCCGGCCTGGGCAAGCAGACGCCGGCCGGCTTGCGGAAGCTGCTCCGCCGGGCGGAGCCCGCCTCGGCCGGCCCGGTCGCCCCGGCCTGCGGTCTGTATCTGGTCCGGGTCGCCTATCCCGGCCTCGATCTTGAGGCCGGGATGCGCTAGTATGTCTCGTCGGCCCTGCGGAGGGCCGCTCTTCATGAGATGAAGTCATGAGCACCTACTCGCTCAAGGCGAAGGAAGTCGAGACCACGTGGCATGTGGTCGACGCCGATGGCCAGCCGCTCGGCCGCCTCGCGTCGCACGTGGCGCTGCTCCTGCGTGGCAAGCACCGCCCCACGTTCACGCCGCACATGGACAACGGCGACTTCGTGATCATCGTAAACGCGGCGAAGGTGAAGCTGACCGGCCGCAAGGCTGGCCAGAAGACGTACTACCGGCACACCGGCTACCCGGGCGGCCTGAAGGAAACGATCCTGGACAAGCTGCTTGAGAAGCACCCGGACCGCGTGGTACAGCGGGCGGTGAAAGGCATGATGCCGCACAACCGCCTCAATCGAAAGCTACTCGGCCATCTGAAGATTTACAGCGGGCCCGACCACCCGCACGAAGCACAGCTGAACGCCGGCCGCGCGCGCCAGCGCTCTGCCGCGAAGGAGTCCGCATGAGCGCCAGCGAACGCTACTACTCCGGCACGGGACGCCGCAAGACGTCCGTCGCGCGGGTCCGGCTCTACCCGGGCGCCGGCGACACCACGATCAACGACCGCACGTTCGAAGACGTCTTCCCGCGCGTCTCGCATCGATTCCAGGTGCTCCAGCCGCTCAGCGTGACGGAGACCGCCGACAAGTTCCGCGTGCAGGCGAAGGTCGCCGGCGGCGGCGTCAGCAGCTGGGCCGGCGCTATCTCGCACGGCATCGCGCGAGCACTCGTCGCGTCCGATCCCGAGTATCGAACGCAGCTCCGCAAACACGGCCTGCTCACTCGCGACGCGCGCGAGAAGGAGCGCAAGAAGTACGGCCTGAAGCGCGCTCGCAAGGCACCCCAGTACACCAAGCGCTAAGCTAATCAGCTAGTCAGCGTTCAGCTTTCAGCAAGGCCGGGCGTTCGCCCGGCCTATCCTCGCTCCCGTGTGCTGCTGAGGCTACCCCCCGGCCAGACGCGCCTTCACGCGCGCGATCGGATCGATCGGCGTCGGATCGACGCCGTTCAGCAGCGCCAGGTAGTAGCTGACGAAGTCGCCCAGGTAGATCGCGCTCAGCGCCTGCGCCAGCGAACTCTCTCCGGCCACGTCGACGCGCTCATGCGCGACGCCTGCGCGCGCCAGCTCATCGGCCGTCGCTTCGTAGCGCACCAGGTCGCGCCCTTCGAGCGACGCCGGAAGCAAGAACAGCGCGTAGAGCTGCTGTACGAACGCCGATGGAAGTCCGAAGCCCACCACGCTGTTGTGGTCGATCTCCGGCAGCTCATCCCAGAACGCCCAGCTCTTGGCGTTCTCGTTTATCTGCGTCCTCCAGCGGTGCGCCGCGTCCGCCAGCACGCCCTCGCCGATGACGACCGGCACCCGGCCCGGCAGCCGGCCGGCGAGCTGCTTCGCGGCGTTGCGCGGCGACGGTACGGCGAACGCCAGCTCGTCGCGCTGGTGGCGCATGACGGCCAGCGCCTCGTCGACGGCGCGCTGCTGCCCGGCAAGCAGTCCCGCGCGTTCGCCCAGGGCGAGCAGCGCCATGAGCTGATAGCCGAGCGCGCAGCGCGGCGGGCCGTCGTAGCGGTAGACGAATGCCGGCAGCTTTCGTTGCGCCGCGATCTCCGCCAGCCGGCCGCCCGTCGTGATGACGGTCGCGTGCGCGCCCCTCTCCATCGCTGCCTCCAGGGCCGAGACGGTCTCGTCCGTGTTGCCGCCGTGGCTGCAGGCGACGACGATGGTCTCGCTGCCGACGAACGCCGGCACATCGTAGCCGCGCACGACGACCACCGGCTTGTCGCCGCCGAACGAACCCAGCGACCGCAAGATGTCGCCCGCGATCGCGGAGCCGCCCATCCCGAGCACGACGACGTGCCGCGCGTCCGATGCGCCCTCCGGCCAGGCGAAGGCCCGCGCCGTACGCCACGCCTCCTCGCACTGCTCCGGCAGCGCTTCGATGCGGGCGAGCAGATCTTGCGGGTCGAGCCGCGCTCGCGCCTCGGCGTCATCGAGCGTTGCGAGCGCTTCCGCCTCGGCCGTCACGTGTCGCTCCTCTGCGGCGCGGCCGCGAGCTGCTCGGCTGCTTCGTTCAGGTCTTTCACCGTATCGATCGCCTTCCAGTACGCTCGCGAGCGGAAGCCGAACAGCTTTCCTTCCGCCGCGAGCTGTGGGAAGAGCCCATCTTCGTGGTCGCCGCGGTCCGGCAGCCGGTCGAAGAACTCGCGGCTCAGCACGTAGACGCCCGCGCTCAGCCAGTGCGGCAGCAGCGGCTTCTCCCGGAAGCCGACGATACGCTTGCCGCGCTGCTGCACGATACCGTACGGGCTGCGCAGTTGCGTCAGTAAGAGCGTCGCCGTCGCGCCGGTGCGCTGGTGCTGGCGCACCATGGGCGCCAGCGGCTGCGTGTTCACGTTATCGCCGTTCGTGGTGATGATGAACGGCTCCGATCCGGGCACCTGGCGGTAAGCCAGCTTCAACGCGCCGCCGCGCCCCAGCGGCTGCTGCTCGAGCGAGTAAGCCATCCGAACGCTCCAGCGCGTTCCGTCCTTGAAGTACTCCTCGATCACATGGTGCAGGTGACCGACCGCGACCACGATGTTCGTGACGCCGTTGTCGCGCAGCCATTCGATCTGATATTCCAGGATCGGCTTGTCGCCCAGCAGCACCATGTGCTTCGGACGGTCGCTGGTGAGCGGGCGCAGCCGTTCGCCCCTGCCGCCGGCGATGATGACCGCGTACACCGCTTGTGTCAGCCGCCCGCTTCGACGGAAGCCGGCGCCTTGCCCGCCTCCAGCCCGGCGGCCTTGCGCAACGCCGCGGCCTTGTCGGTGCGCTCCCACGGCGCGTCGATGTCGTCGCGGCCGAAGTGGCCGTAGGCCGCCGTCGGACGGTAGATCGGCCGGCGCAAGTTGAGATCGCGGATGATCGCGGCGGGCCGCAGGTCGAAGTGCTCGTGGATCAGCCGTAGGATCGTCTCGTCGTCGACGCGACCGGTGCCGAACGTCTCGATAGCAAGCGACGTCGGTCTCGCCACGCCGATCGCGTACGATAGCTGGACCTCGATCCGGTCGGCCAGCCCGGCAGCGACGATGTTCTTCGCGACGTAGCGCGCCGCATAGGCGCCCGAACGGTCGACCTTCGTCGGGTCCTTGCCGGAGAAGGCCCCGCCGCCGTGCCGCGCGATGCCGCCGTACGAATCGACGATGATCTTGCGTCCGGTCAGTCCCGCATCGCCCATCGGCCCGCCAATCACGAAACGGCCGGTCGGGTTGATGTAGTAGTGCGTCCGCTCGTCCAGCAGCTCCGGCGGGATGATCTCCTGCACGACGACATCGACGAGGTCGTTGCGCAGCTGCTCGTGTGAGACGACAGGGTCGTGCTGCGCCGACACCACCACCGCGTCGATGCGCTTCGGGCGCCCGTACTCGTACTCCACCGTCACCTGCGACTTGCCGTCCGGCCGCAGGTACTCCAGCACGCCGTCTTTGCGCACCTGCGTCAGCCGCCGGCACAGCTTGTGCGCGAGCGAGATGGTCAGCGGCATCAGCTCCTGCGTCTCGTTGCAGGCGAAGCCCATCATCATCCCCTGATCGCCCGCGCCTTGCTCCAGCGACTGCTCCTCCGCGCCTGCCTGGCCCTCACGCAACTCCAGCGACTGGTCGACACCCTGGGCGATGTCGCTCGACTGCTCCTTGAGCGAAACGGTGACGCCGCACGTCTCATAGTCGAACCCGAACTTCGCGCGCGTGTACCCGACATCGCGGATCACGTCGCGCACAACGCCGGGTATGTCCACGTAGCCCTGCTTCAGCGAGATCTCGCCGAACACCAGCACCAGGCCTGTCGTCACCGCGGTCTCGCAGGCAACGCGGGCCATCGGGTCCTGCTTGATGAACGCATCGAGGATCGCGTCGGAGATCTGGTCGCACAGCTTGTCCGGATGTCCCTCCGTCACTGACTCCGACGTCAGGAATAGCGAAGGCGCGCTCATGAAGGTTGTTTCTGTCATTGACTTTCCTCACTCCCTAGGATGCGCGGGGTGCACGTGCTACGTCCCTTCTTCCCAACTCGATAGGTACTTGCGCTGCTCGTCCGTCAGCTCATCGATGCGAACGCCGAGCGCCGCGAGCTTGAGCCGCGCGATTTCCGCATCGATCTCCGACGGCACGGGGTAGACGTCCGGTGCCAGGCGCTGCTCGCGCGTCACCAGATACTCGACGCTGAGCGCCTGGTTCGCGAAACTCATGTCCATCACGCTCGCCGGATGGCCCTCCGCGGCTGTCAGGTTGATCAGCCGGCCCTCGCCCAGCAGGAAGACCCGCCGGCCGTCGCCGAGCCGGAATTCTTCTACGAACGGCCGCACCTGCCGGCGCCCTTCGGCCATCGACGCGAGCGCCGTAATGTTCAGCTCGACGTTGAAGTGCCCGGAGTTCGCGACGATCGCTCCGTCCTTCATCGCTTCGAAGTGCTCGCGGTCGATCACGTTCATGTCGCCGGTGAGCGTTATGAAGATGTCGCCGATCTCGGCGGCGTCGGCCATCGGCATGACGCGGTAGCCGTCCATCACGGCCTCCAGCGCCGGCAGCGGGTCGACCTCCGTGACGATCACCTGCGCGCCGAGGCCGCGCGCGCGCAACGCCACACCGCGCCCGCACCAGCCGTAGCCGGCGACGACGACGTTCTTGCCTGCCCAGAGGATGTTTGTCGCCCGTGTGATGCCATCGATCGTGCTCTGGCCGGTGCCGTAGCGGTTGTCGAAGAAGTGCTTCGTTTTCGCCTCGTTCACAGCGACGATCGGATAGCCGAGGGCTCCGTCCGCCGCCATCGCACGCAGGCGGATTACGCCCGTCGTCGTCTCCTCCGTGCCGCCGATGATCGCGTCGAGCAGGTCGCGGCGTTCGCGGTGAATCGTCGCCACAACGTCGGCGCCGTCGTCCATCGTGACCTGGGGCTTGTGCTCCAGCGCCTGGTGGATGTGCTTGTAGTACGTCGCGTCGTCCTCGCCCTTGATCGCGAAGACAGGGATGCCGTACTCCGTCACCAGTGCGGCTGCCACGTCGTCCTGCGTGCTGAGCGGGTTGCTCGCGCACAGGGACAGTTCGGCGCCGCCCTCGCGCAGCGCGAGCGCCAGGTTGGCTGTCTCCGTCGTCACGTGCAGGCAGCCCGCCAGGCGGACGCCGCGCAGCGGCCGCTCTTTCGCGAAGCGCTCGCGGATTGAGCGGATGACCGGCATCTCGCGCGCCGCCCACTCGATGCGCCGCACGCCCTCGTCGGCCAGACGCGGGTCCTTGATGTCGTAGGCGATCGTCTCCTTCACCATCAGCTCGCTCCCTTTCCCGCGACGGCTGCCGCCTCCTCCGCGAACGGCGGCGCCGGATAGTACTCGATCAGCTTCTGTGTCAGTCGCGCCGCCTCGACGTCCTTCAGCTGCCCGACAAGGAAGAGCGCCATATCGATCCCGGCCGAGACGCCCGCGGCGGTGATCACGTTGCCGTCCCGCACGAAGCGCTCCTCGACCACTTCGACCTCAGGCTCTGCGCGCAGGTCCTGCAGCGCCGCCCAGTGCGTCGTCGCGCGCTTTCCCCGCAGGAAGCCAGCCCTGCTCAAGATGAACGCTCCCGTGCAGACCGACGTTACCCAGGAAGCCTGCCCGCCGGCCCGCTGCACGAAGCCGATCAGCGGTTTGTTGTCGACTTCCTTTCGCGTGCCCAGTCCGCCCGGCACGATCAGGACGTCGATCGGCGGGCAGCTCTCGAACGAATGGTCCGGCACGACCCGGAGCCCTTTCGAAGCGAGCACGGGTTCGGTGCTCTGCGCCACCGTGACGACCTGCCACTCCTTGTCGACGTACTTCGCGAACGATCCGAGCACCTCCAGCGGCCCGACAAAGTCGAGCTCCTCCATCTCCGGGAACAGCAGTATGCCAGCAGTCTTCGTCACGAGCGCTCCTTTCAGCCTGCGATGCGCACGAGCTCTGCGTGGTAGCGACGCCCCCGCGCCTTAGCGATGCGCCGGCGCGCGAACGCGATCAGCCCGATGTCGCGCCGCGTCGCGGCGCCTTCGATCAGCTTGCCGACCTCTCGATAGCCCAGCCGGAGATACGCGCGCACCGCCGCGGTATTGCCCGGATCGACGCTGAGCACCACCTCGCGACAGCCCTTCAGCAGATTACGCGTGACCGCGCCCGTCACCATCGCGCTCAGCCCGCGGCCCCGGTACTTCGGATGGACGAACACGTTGCCCGCGACGGCGATCTCGTCTGCGTACGAGATCACGTGCGTGCCGGCGACGGCCACCAGCCGGCCGCCCTCGAACGCGCCGTAATACGCCGCGTCGTCGATGTTCTGCGCCGTATAGAACGCCGGCGTGCCGTCGGCGCGATAGAGCCGGTTGATCTCGCGAACGTCGCGGCCGGTCAGCCGCCGGACGTCGCCTGGCGCATCGCGGAACGTCTCGCGGTCGACCAGCATGCGGAGCACCGCGTTGTGGTCGGGCAGCTCGTAGTGCCGCCGGACCGTATCGAGATGGTGCAGCTCGCACGTGAGGAACGTGTAGTGCGGCCCCGGGTGCAGGCGCAGCGCCGCGTCCAGGGCGTCGACCGTCCCCTGCGCGAAGAGCGCGTTGCCCAGCCCCCCGCCCGAGTGCAGGAGCAGCGCTTGCCCGCCCGCGCCGCGCGACAACCACCACGAGCTGCGCGCGAACAGGCGCGGCTGCAGCTGCCCCAGCGCATACGCCGCGTACGGCCGCTGCGGCTCCAACAGGGAGCGGATCTCGGCGCGGTCGCTTATCGGGCGCACCAGGTACTCGCTGTAGGCGCGCGCGGCTATCTGCCGCGGCAGCGGGCGATCGGCCATCCTACACCCTCGCTCCCGCGGCCATGTACTTGCCGATGATCGGCGCCAGGTCGCGCTTCGTCTCTTCCGGCACCAGCTCCGCCGACGTAATCAGCGCTTTGGCGAGCGCGCTGCCGCACGCGCAGTTGCGCTCTTCAGGCAGCCGGCGCAGCACGCCGCGCACGACGCTGCGCGCCGTCTCCACGGTGTCGATGATCATCTTGATGATGACGTCCGCCGAAACCGGTGCGTGTTCGTCGTGCCACGTATCGTAGTCCGTCACGAACGCGAGCGTTGCGTAGCAGATCTCCGCCTCGCGGGCGAGCCGCGCCTCAGGCAGCGCCGTCATGCCGATGATCGAGATGCCCCACGATCGATAGAGGCCCGTCTCCGCCTTCGTCGAGAACGCCGGCCCTTCGACGGCGATGTAGGTGCCGCCGCGATGCGTCGTCGCGCCGGCGGACTGGGCGGAGCCGTCCAGCAGACCGCTCATCTGCGGGCAGAACGGCTGGTCGAACGCGATGTGCGCCACGAGGCCTCCCCCGAAGAACGTGTCGGTCCGGTGCGTGCGGTCGATCAGCTGGTCCGGGATCACGAGGTGGCCGGGCGCCATCTCCTCACGCATGCTGCCGACCGCGTTGATCGCGATGATCCGCTCGACGCCGAGCGACTTCAGCGCCCAGATGTTCGCCCGGTACGGCACCTCCGTCGGGAGGATGCGGTGCCCCAGCCCGTGCCGCGACAGGAACGCCACGCGCACGCCCTCAAGCGTGCCAGCGACCATGTTGTCGCTCGTCGGGCCGAAGGGCGTTTCGATGCGCACCTCCTCCATATCGAGGAGGTCGTGCATCTGGTAGAAGCCCGAGCCGCCGATCACGCCGACCTGCGCGCTCGTCATGCGCGCGCCCCCGGCGCCCGCATCGTCGCGAGCAGGCGCAGCCGGCCTTCAGACCAGACGATAAGCGTTAGCATGCTTGTTCCACTGCTCCCATAACAAAAATAGCGACCTCTCGTGGTGTGAGAAGTCGCCTACTGCGTTGCTCTCATCTGTCCCCCGCCTTCGGCAGGGGTCGGAGTTGGCACCGTCGTCCCGCCTCAGGCGGGGCCGGTTGCCGGGCTTCTTCGGGCCGTTCCCTCCACCACTCTGGATAAGAGTGAGCCGTATTCAGTTGTCAGGGGACAGTGTAGGGCACGGGCCGATATTGCGTCAAGCAGGGACTGGCCGTAGGTTAGCGTCGGAGGGCCATGGCTCTGGGTTCGAAGCTGTGGGATCCATCTCGCTGGATTCTACACCGCCACCTGCACGTCGTCCCCTTCGACGCGCACCTCGTAGACGGCCTGGTCCGCCTCCGCGGGCGGGCCCAGCATCTTGCCGGTGGTTACGTCGTACTCGGCGCTGTGCCAGGGGCAGGTGACGGTCGTGCCTTCCAGCTCGCCTTCGCCCAGCGGGCCGCCCATGTGGCTGCACTCACCGTTGATGGCGTAGAACTTGCCGTCGACGTTCGCCAGGCAGACTTGCTTGCCGCCGTCGTCCAGCTCGATGTGCTTCAGCGAACCGGCTGCGACCTCAGAGGCTTTCGCAACGCTACGAAACTCGGCCATCGTGTTTCCTCCTACAATTCGTCCCAAAAGCTCGCGATCAGCTCGTCCGGCAGGTCGAACACCGCGTCGCCGTCGGTTGTCGCCAATGGCTCCGTGCGCAGGAAGGACGGGATCTGCTCGGTGTCGGGCCGGATGCCAGCGCGCAGGTTGAACGCCCGCTCGTCCAGCAAACACTGCCGTCCCAGCGCCATCACGTCGTCGGCGGACCACGACACGCCGTGCTGCGCGCTGACGAACTTCGCCATGTCCTCGGCCGTTGGGTTGGCGAACTGACAGAGCCCCACCGAGTCGACCGCCGCCTGCAGCATCTGCTCGTGCCGCGACGACTTGAGGTACGTCTCGTCCGTCACGCCGCGCGCCGTGACCAGTCCCGCGGTGTGGTCGGCGCCCTGCGGGCTCGTCGCGTACGTGATGCCCATCGCCTTCAGGGTGCGCGGCTCCCACGCCGGCAGCCCCATGCCCTTCACCGCCGGGACCCGGTCGATGCCGAAGTGGCGCGCGACAGCGACGGTCCCGCTGCCCAGCAGGCGTCCGAGCTCCGTCCCGCGCCGGACCTCGTCGAACAGCGCGAGCGCCGCTTCCCAGTCGCCGAACTTGGCGACGCCCGCCTCCATCGCCACGCCGAACGCGTTGCCCGTCTCGATCGTGTCCAGCCCCAGGTCGTCGCAGGCGCGGTCCATCTCCGCGACCGCCTCGAGGTTATCGATCTCGAGGTTCGCGCCCAGCAGCGTGATCGTCTCGAACTCAAGCGCCGTCGTCACGTGCTCGCCGTCCGCGTTGTTGAACAGGATCGCGCACTTGATGATGCAGCCCGCCATGCAGGGCAGCATCTTCCCGCCCCGCTCCGGCGCCAGCTCCGCGATGCGCTGCCCACCGATCTTCTCGCCGCCGGCGAACGTCCCGAGGCGATGGTTGCGCGTCGGCAGACTCGCGACCTGATCGCGGTTGACGAACTTGATCACGCCGGCCGTGCCGTAGGTCGACATGTTCTTCGTGCGCGGGTCGTCCAGCGTAGTCATCGAAAAGCCGGTGACGAGCTGCCGGTAGCCGTCCTTATCGACGGCCTCCACGTTCTTCGCGCCGCCGTCATCGACGACGACCGCCTTCAGCCGCTTCGCTCCCATCAGCGCGCCCAGCCCGCCGCGCGCCGCGTGACGCGTCGGGCGGCCTTCCGGGTCGTTCGTCGCGATCGACGCCGCCGCGAGCTGCTGCTCGCCGGCCGGCCCGATGCAGACGACGTTCGCCGTCCGGACGTTGCCTTCCAGCAACCGCGCGACCGTGTCGTACGTGCCACGGCCGATCAGCTCCGCCGGCGCGCGCTCCAGCTGTGCGCCGTTCGCGTCGATGCGCAGGACCTGCCACGCGTCGTCCTGCGGCGCACCCTCGACGATGGCCGCCTTGATGCCGAGGCGCGACAGCCGGTGGCCCAGCGTCCCGCCGGCGTTCGCTTCCTTGCAGCCGCCCATCAGCGGGCTCTTCCCGCCGAACGACGTGCGGCCCGACGTCGTAGCCGCCGTCCCGCCGAGCAGCCCCGGCGCGAAGACGAGCTTGCTCTCCGGCCCTAGCGGATCGCACCTAGGATCCACCTCGCGCGACACGATGCGCGACGTCAGCGCCCTCCCGCCGAGCAGCTCATACTCGTCGGGCACCTCTTCGCGCGTGACCGTGCGGTCGCTCAGGTTGATGCGTAGGATGAAGGCCATCAGAGTCTATTGTAAACGCCCGCCTGGAGGCGCTGGCATCTGGGGCTCATGCTGCGAATCGCGTAGCTCTGCCCCAGCCTCATGCCCCAGCCTTCAGGCTGGGGTGGCTAGAGCTAGGCGCCCTCGATCACGTCGCCCACGCGGATCAAGCCGTCGTTCAGGATGTCGGCGCGCAGCCCGCCGCGGTGCATCAGGCCGAGCCTGATCTTGTCCTTGGCGGCCTCGTCGACCAGCGATGCCATGTGGTTGCATGGCTCGCTCAGGCGAACGCCGCGCATGCGCACGCCGCCAACGCTGAACTCCCTGCCGACAAGGTGGTTCAGCGCGACGCCTCGCGTCACGATATTGCGCCGCGCGTCCGTACTGACGATCTTCACGCCGTAGTCGCGCTCGAGTGCCTCTATCGACTCCGACTCGATCAGCGTGACCTGCCGGCCCGTCGCGTTCGGATTGTCGGTGAACGTGCCTTGTCGCAGGAAGTAGCGGTCGCCCTCCAGACCGCGGCCCGCGACAGCCTTCGCTTCGTCGACAACGCTCATCTGACCGCCGCCGTCCGGCGTGATACTGATGGAGACAACACTGCCCTGCCACATAACCAAACCTCCAGGGCGATACACAGGAATGCCGGTGCCCGCAGTATAGGCGCGCGTGGCCGCCGGGACAAGCCCGGCGCTATACTGAGCCGCCATGGCCCGCATCATCCCCCGCCGCGCCCTGATCGAACCGAAGGCGACCGTGCAGCACATCGCTGCCGGCGAGGACTGCTCGACGGCCACGCTGCACATCGACGGCCTCGTTTGCTCCGTCTGCGCGTCGAACGTGCGCGGCCGGCTCGAGCAGGTCGCCGGCGTCCGCGAGGCCCAGGTCGATCTCGCGACCGGCGAAGCGCGCGTCGTCTACGACGCTACCGTCACGGCACCCGAGGCGCTTGTCGCCGCGGTCGACCGCGCGGTGCTCTTCCCCAAGGTGCGCCGTCTGATCCACAAGCTGGCACACCGAGCATGAAGGTCGGCGCGCACGTCGGCTCCTCCGGCGGTCTCACCACCGCGTTCGAGCGCGCGGCCGCCATCGGCGCCGAAACGATCCAGATTTTCGGCGCGCCGCCCCAGCAGTGGCGCCGCCGCAAGATCCGCGACGACGAGTGCGCAGCATTCAAGGCCCAGGCGAAAGAGACCGGCATCGAGCCGGTCTTCATTCACGGTACCTACCTGATCAACCTGGCGACGGAAGCGCCCGAACAGCTGGTCAAATCAACTGAGGCCCTCAGCGGCGATCTCCAGCTCGCTTCGGCCATCGGCGCGAAGGGCGTCATCTTCCACGTCGGCTCGCACAAGGGCGTTGGCTTCCAGCAAGTGCTCCCCCAGATCTGCGACTCGCTGCGCAAGGTGCTCGACAGCACGCCGGACGACGCGTGGATCATCCTCGAGAACAGCGCGGGTATGGGCGGCAGCGTCGGCTCCAAGATCCCCGAGCTGGGCGCGATCATCGCCGCCTGTAAGAGCAAGCGCCTGCGCGTCTGCATCGACACCGAGCACGCCTACGCCGCCGGCTACAACATCGCCGACCCGGCCGGCGTCGAGGACACGATGGCTGAGTTCGAACGCGAGATCGGCCTCGACTCTCTCGTCGCCGTCCACGCCAACGACAGCAAGACGCCGCTCGGCGGTGGCGTCGACCGGCACGACAACATTGGCGAGGGTCACATCGGCCGCAAAGGCTTCGAGGTGATCATGGGCCACAAGGCGTTCGCCAACGTGCCGTTCCTGCTCGAGGTGCCCGGCTACGAGAAGCAGGGCCCGGACAAGCCCAACGTCGACGCGCTCAAAGAGATCCGCGCCAAGGTCTCAAAACGGAAGTAGCGGCAACTCACGTTCTAAGTTCTCGCCGTACCATTGGCTCCGGCCCAGCCCTGAAGCCGGCCGTACCAACAACCAGCAACTAACAACCATTACCCAACGGCGTCGGGCGCCTTCACGCGATAGCGCTCCTCCAGCAAGCGGACGAACGCCTCCGCCGCGCGGCTCAGGGGCCTGCCGCGACGGTAGATCAGCGCGATCTGGCGCTTGGGCATCGTCAGGCCGCGCACGCGGATCTGGCGCAGCTCGCCGTTCCGGATCTCCCGCTCGACGGCCACCTTGGGCAGCATCGCGATCCCGAGCCCCTCCTCCACCATCTTCTTCGTCGCCTCCATGTTGTCCAGCTCCATCGTCGGCGAGACGAGCACGCCCGCCTGGCGCAGCGCGTTATCGACCAGCGTGTAGTAGCCGGAGCCACGGTTGAACATGATCAGCGGCTCTTCGCTCACCTGCTCGATCGAAGCGCTGCGACGCTCCGCGAACGGGTGGCCCGCCGACGCGACGAGCAACACCTCGTCCTCGTAGAGCGGTACCGTCACGACATCCGGGTGGCTGATGCTCCGTTCGAGGCCGACCTGCACCTCGTCAGCCAGCACCATCTGCGCGATCTGGTCCGAGTGCTCCGTCCGCACCGAGACCTCCAGCTCCGGATAGCGCGAGCGGAACTCCTTCAGCAGGCCCGGCAGGACGTAGGTGCTGATCGTCGGCGCCGCACCCAGACGCAGCGTCCCGAGCTGCAGCTCCTGCAGCGACTTGATCGCGTCGCGGCCGTCGTGGAGCGCCTTCAGCACGCGCTGCGCGTGCGGCAGGAACGCCGTGCCCGCCTCGGTCAGCGTCACGCCGCGCCCGTTGCGTTCGAACAGCGTCTCGCCGAGGTCGCGTTCCAGCGACTGGATCCGCGCCGTCACCGAGGGCTGGGTCAGGCGCAGCGAGCCGGCGGCGCGGCTAAAGCTGCGCTGCGACGCCACTTGCAGGAACGCTTCGAGCTGGCCGAGGTCCATTGTGTTAGAATCGAAGCGCTCTATAGCTTCGATGGCCAAGTATAGCACCAGCAGCGCTCGACCGTCGACGCGACGCGCCGCTATAATGCCTGCTACGGGAGGTGTCCTTGCCCAAACGAAGACCGCCGCGCAGTCAGCGCAGAGGCCAGCGCCGCCCTCCGCCCGCGCCCCCACCGCTCCCTGTCAGACCCGCCCCGGTCGCCGCCGCTCCTTCGGCCAGCGCCGCAGCCGCGCTGGAAGCACCGGCGCAGCCCGCGCCCACGCGTGAGCGGGCGTTCAATCGCTTCACCGCGCGCGACTACACGTACGTCCGCCGGGAGCTCGTCCGCATCGTCATCCTGGCGACGGCGATCCTGGTGCTGATCTTCATCCTCTCGTTCTTCCTGCCCTAGCGCAGGCGTCCGATCGCTACGAATGCCGCGACTAGCGCCACCACGTATCCCACGGTGTCATTCGTCAGCACGTCGCTGATGCCGGCCCGGCGCAACTGCGACGCCTCGATGACTTCGCGAAGCAAGAAGGCGACGATGACG
>JBIOYF010000206.1:0-14982 GCA_044870035.1 Dehalococcoidia bacterium | reverse complement strand
CGGCTCCCACCATTCGACGTCGAAGCCGAGGAGGCGGTCATCGCCTCGCTCATGGTCGACGAAGACGCCATCTACAAGATCCAGAGCATCGTCCGGCCCGAAGACTTCTTCCGCGAGCAGAACCGCTGGATCTATGAGGCCTGCCTCGCGCTCTGGGACCGCACCGAATCGATCAATCAGGTCACCGTCGCGCACGAGCTGACGCGCCGCAACCTGCTCGACGACGCGGGCGGGCCGGCGTTCCTTTCGCGCGTCGTTGCCGACCTGCCGACGCCGATCGGTGCGGAGCACTACGCGCGCATCGTGCAGCGCGACAGTATCTACCGCAGCCTGATCGGCGCGACGCGCCAGATCGCGGAGATGGCCTACGAGGGCGGGCCTAAGCTGGAAAGCGTGCTCGGGCGCGCCGAAGAGCTGATCATGGCGCTGCGGAGCGGCGACAAGCTGGGCGATTTTGTCCACATTCGCCAGCTGATGGTGCAGCACTACGAGGAGCCGGGGATCGACTCGCGCGACTCGAGCACGATGAGCGGTATCCGCACCGGCTTTGTCGACTTAGACACGCTTTTGGGCGGCCTGAAGTCATCGGACCTGGTGATAGTCGCCGCCCGGCCCAGCCTGGGCAAGACGTCGCTGGCGCTCAACATCGCCCGCAACGCCGCGGTCGGGCAGGGCGCGCGTGTCGCCGTGTTCAGCCTGGAGATGGCCGCGATGCAACTGGCGCAACGTCTTCTCGCCTCCGAATCGGGGATCGACTCGAAGCGCTTGCGTCTCGGAGACCAAAATGAGGCGCAAGAGCACAAGATAACCAACGCGATGGGTCATCTCTCCGATGCAGAGATCTACATCGATGACACCGCGGTCCAGCGCGTTGGCGAGATCCGCGCGAAGGCGCATCGTCTGAACCGCGAGCGCCGGCTCGACCTCATCGTCGTCGATTACCTGCAGCTGATCCAGGGCTCCGGCATGCGGGGAGACAACCGCGTCGCTGAGGTGAGCGAGATCTCCCGCCAGCTGAAGGGCCTGGCGCGCGAGCTGGACGTGACGGTGCTCGCCTGCTCCCAGCTCTCGCGAGCGCCGGAGCAGCGCGTGCCTCACGTGCCGATGCTGAGCGATCTGCGTGAGAGCGGCAGTATCGAGCAGGACGCCGACACCGTCATGTTCATCTATTGCGAGGACATGTACGTGAACGAAGAGCAGTGGCAAAGCATCAATCCGGAGCGGCCCTTCCCGGAGGGCATCGCGCAGATCATCGTCGCGAAACACCGCAACGGGCCAACGGGCAACGTCCACCTGCGCTTCCGCAGGACCCTGACGCGCTTCGAAGACCTGGCGTCGATGGGGCCGGAGCCGGCGTACGAAGTAGATGCCTAGACTGAACGAACTGCTCAACTCGGTCCCGCAGTCCTTTCGTAAGGACTTCGACCCTGAGTCTTCCGGCGAAGACCCTCGACCATCGACCCCCGACCCGCAACCCCCTGAGGAAGACTCTTCCCTCTGTTCGATCTGCCACGGCGTCGGCTTCGTGCGGCGCGACGTGCCGCTGGGCAGTCCGGGCTTTGGGAAGGCGGTAGCGTGCCGCTGCGTCGAGCTCGAGGGCCGCGAGAGCCGGCTCGCCCGGCTGCAGGGCTACAGCAACCTGGGACCGCTGACGCGCCTGACCTTCGATAACCTCGTGCCGGTCGGTCGCAGCCCGAACGCCCGCCACAAGGCGACGTTCGGCCGCTGCGTGCATGCGGCGAGAGAGTTCGCAAAGGACCCGCAAGGCTGGCTGGTGCTGGTCGGACCGTCAGGGTCGGGCAAGACGCACATAGCGGCGGCCATCGCCAATCAATGTCTGGAGCGCGGCACACCAGCGCTCTTCGTCGTTGTTCCCGACCTGCTGGACCACCTTCGCTCGGCGTACCGCCCCAGCGCGGAGCTCACCTACCATGACATGTTCGAGCAGGTCTGCGCGGCGCCCGTCCTTGTCCTGGATGATCTCGGCACGGAGAGCGCGACGTCCTGGGCGAAGGAAAAGCTCTTCCAGATCGTCAACCACCGGTTCAACGCGCGTCTGCCGACGATCGTGACCACCAACTTGCCGCTCAGCAAGCTGGAGGACCCGCTCCGCACGCGCCTGGGCGATCCTTCGACGTTACTGCCGCACGCCGATCCGATCGCCAGCGTGTTCGTGCTCGAGGAGCACGGGCCACTGGACGATTGGGAGTTCAACATGGCGCCGCTCCCTCACACGCAGGAGATGACATTCCTCAACTTCGATCACTTCGACAACCGGTCTGAGCGCGATCGCCAGTGGCGCGAGCGCGCGTATCAGGTCGCGATGGACTTCGGCCGCGAGCCGGCCAACTGGCTCGCGTTGATGGGCGGCAGAGAGAAGGACCGGACGCATCTCCTGGCGGCCATCTGCAACGCCCAGCGCGAAGCGGGCGAGTCGCCGCTGCTCGTTCGGGTCAACGACTTGCTGGACTACTTGCGCCACGCCATGAAAGGCGAGGGCGACGAAGACTACTACGTCCGCAAGCGGGCGCTCCGGGCACACCCCCTGCTCCTGCTGGACGAGCTGGAGATCGGAACGGGCAGCGATTACGCCCGTCGCGAGCTGTACGATCTTCTCTACTGGCGTCAGATGGCCCGCCTGCCGACGGTGATCAGCTCGCCTAACGAGGTGAATCAGCTCTTGAGCGACGCCGGCTGGATGAGGCTTGCCCGGCTTCTGCGCGTGCCCAACTTCGTCACGGAAGTGCCGGCCGGGGAGACCCCGCTGGAAGAGGACTCGAAGCCGTCCAAAGCGTCTTCCTTTAAGAACGCCCGCGCCGGCACCCGCTCGACACGTAAGGCGGGCTGAGCGGCCGCCGTCACCCGCGCCGAGTTGCGAAGCAACAGGCGCGCGTCAATTGACGTGGGCGTCTAAAAGGTGGCACCCGGCGGCTCTTGACATCTTGTCGCTAAGTCTCTACACTCCCCGACACGCACGGGCATCCTGGTGGCCCGTTTCTTCCAAGCGGTTTGTCCAAGGAGGGACAAGATGGTACTTGAAGACAGGACCATCAACTGTAAGGATTGTGCCCAGAGTTTCCTCTTCTCGGCGGGCGAACAGGGTTTCTTCTTAGAGAAGGGTCTCCTCAACGAACCGCAGCGCTGTCCGGTCTGTCGCGAGCAGCGGCGGCGCGAACGCGCGCTCTATCATCGCACCAGTACCGTGGTGTGCGCCTCGTGCGAGCGCGAGACGACGGTGCCGTTCGTGCCGCGGCTGAACCGCCCGGTGTACTGCGACTCGTGCTACAAGGCAACGCGCGCGGCGGAGCTGGCAAGCGCGGCAGCGCCCGCCGTGCCGGAGCCGGAGTTGGTCGAGGCGACGACCTAGCGCGGCGCTTCGACGCGCTCCTGGACGTCGACCGGGTAGCCCGGCACCCACTCGCCACCGCCGTCTTCCCAGATCTCTTTCTTCCACACCGGCACGATCTGCTTGATCCGGTCGACCGCGTAGCGGCTCGCCTCGAACGCTTCCTGCCGGTGCGCCGACGACACCGCGACGAGCAGACTCGTCTCGCCGATCGCGAGACGGCCCGTCCGGTGGAGCACCGCCATGCCCGTGATGGGCCAGCGACGGCGCACCTCGTCGGCCACCTCGCGTAGCTTTTTCTCTGCCAGCGAGGGGTACGCGTCATACTCGAGCGCGATCACGCGCCGGCCGTCCGAGTTGTCCCGCGCCACCCCGTGGAAGAGGACCACCGCGCCGCTCTGGTCCTGCCGGACGGCGTTCAGCACCTCGTTCGGGTCCAGCGGTTCGCTGGTTAGGCGAAATGGGCCATCCGAGCCGCCGCTGACGGGCGGGATGAGCGCCACGTCGTCGCCTTCGCGGAGCGGGTGATCGGATGTGACGTACTCGTCGCCTACGGCGCAGACCAGCGTGGTCAGGAACGGCGTCACGACCGGATATTCGCGCGAGAGCTGGCTGCGCAGATCGGCCACCGTGGCCCGCTCCGGCAAATCGAGTGTCACGTTGCGCTGGCCGAGCAGGTCGTGGAGGCCGGCGAAGAGCCGGATGCTCACCTTCATTTCCGAAGCCTCAATTCGAAGCGGATAGCACGCTTAGTATACATGAGCTCCTATCGGCGCTGTATGACACATTATCGAATGCTACGCTTCCGGCACTATCTGGAGGGGGTGTTGCTGTTGGCCAAGGTCTCGGTCATCGAGCGGTTCGGGCGTTCGGCGCTCGATTTCGTGTTTCCCGCTCGCTGCGTCAGCTGTGGCGTGAACGGCACGTTCTTGTGTGATCCGTGCGCGGCGACGCTGGACCGCGCCCTGCCGCCCCGCTGCCATCGTTGCTGGCGACCGGGTGTCAGCGGCACATGCGCCGCCTGCCAGGTCGCGCCGCCGCCCTTCGACGGCCTGCGCGCGGCATTTGTCTATCAGGGTCTGGCCCGTGAGCTGGTGCAGGCCTTGAAGTACCGGGGCGTGACCGCGCTCGCTGGACGTTTGGCGAGCCTCTGCGGGGCCGCTCTCGACGAATGGGCTTTCGACTCGGACGTCATCGTCCCGGTGCCGCTGGCCGGCCTGCGGCAGCGCACTCGCGGGTACAACCAGGCAGAGCTGCTGGCCCGGCAGGTCGGGAAAGAGCTGGGACTCCCCGTCTCGACCCGGGCGCTCGTACGCAAGCGGCGCGCGCCGCCACAGGCTCGCAGCGCCGGCATGGAGGAGCGGTACCGCAACGTGGCGGGGGCCTTTCAAGCGCGGCCCAGTGCCCTGGGGGGCGGGTCCGTACTCCTCATTGATGACGTTACGACAACCGGCGCCACGCTGGCCGATTGCGCGAGGGCCCTGCGGGAGGCCGGGGCCAGCCGGGTGTGGGCGTTCGCATTCGGCAGAGAGGACTGACAAAGCGGGGCTTGCGCTTTTTGGCATACGCGACATAACATATTATCCACATCCCGGCGGCGTGTAATAGGTAACGGCTGGCCCTGTTAGTGGATGATGACGGGAAGCGGGGAACATGGGCGAAGGATTCAATTCTAAGCCCCTTCGATACATCCCTGTCCGGCGAACCCATCGATGGTCGTTCGCCGGGCTAAGTGCTGCTATCGTCGAGACGGGGGGCACGGCCGCCCTGCCGCCGAGGCGAAGCGGTCGCTGGTTCGCGTCCGCGGGCATCGCCGCCGTCGTCATCGCCGGCTTGGCGGCATTCCTTGCGTTTTCCGCCTGGCCGAGGGACGCCGCTGCCGACAACGTGGACATGTCGATCAAGGCAGGCGGCGGTACCTGCACGGCGGCAGCCAAATGCACCTTCCCGCAGGGCACAAAGTTCACGGTTGAGATCAACGCGACTAATATCCCGCAGGGGCC
The DNA here is from genome assembly GCA_044870035.1 of Dehalococcoidia bacterium. Classification (GTDB taxonomy): domain Bacteria; phylum Chloroflexota; class Dehalococcoidia; order DSTF01; family RBG-16-68-14; genus JBBDXS01. Next base: position 9,633 of record JBIOYF010000206.1, on the reverse strand, counting down.
CCCACCGGGCTTCTCCGGCTACCAGATCGTGCTTCAGTTCAGCGGAGGCATCAACGTCCAAAACGGCTCGGGTACGTCCAAATTTTGCCCGGATGACTCGGCGGGCATATCGGGTTTCTTCCAGTCGAAGTCTGGGACGGACAGGTACATCCTCGTGTGCAAAACGAGCGTCAATCATCCGGAGCTGCACAACTACATTGGCCCGCTGGCAAACGTCGGCTTCATGTGCAAGAGCACGTCGGGTTCGATTACGCTGATTGGTGGAGCCGGGGCGGAGGTCAGCTACTACGATAGGCCGGGTATCGGCGGCAACAGGTTCTTCCTAAAGAACAGCCACACGCTGACGATTAACTGCACGTCGCCGACGCCGACACCGACGCGCACGGCGACGCCCACGGCAACGCCGACCAGGACGTCCACGCCGACGAGAACGTCTACGCCGACGTTCACGAAGACTCCAACTCCAACGTCAACCAGCACGCCGACGTCGACATCGAGCCCGACAGCGACATCCACCAGCACGTCCTCGCCAACGTCGACGAACACGCCATCGGCAACGCCGACCAATACGCTGACACGGACCTCGACGCCCACAAGTACGGCGACTTCGACCGCGACTAACACGAACACGCCGACCAGCACGCCGACGGTCACGGCAACGCCGTCGCCGACGCGGACTCACACGCCTACCGCGACCAGAAGTCCGACGCCGCTCGAAGCGACAAGCACTCCCGTCACGTTCACTGCCACCGCGACGCGTACGCGCACCTCGACGCCGACCGATACGCGCACGCCCACGGCGTCGCCGACGGGCGGCCGGACACCGACGCCAACGCGAACGGCAACGCCCACGCACACACGCACGGCCACGCCCGTGACCGGCACCGCCACTATCACGCCCCCGCCGACGGCGACGCGCACAATCACGCCCACGCCGACGGTGGTGACAAGCACGCCCACCCACGTATCCACGCCAACGGGCACCGTGCCGGCGGGCTCACCAACCTCGACGCCGGCTACGCCGACCACAAACACACCCACGCCGATCGTCGCGACATCAACGTTCACGCCGCTCTCGGCGACGGCGACACCGGTTGTCCCAACGCCAACGCCGCCGCCCGAAGCGACCGCGACGAACACGCCGTTCTTCCCGCCCGTCACTTCGACGCCGGGGACGGGCGAAACGCCGCCGCCAGGCGGGAACGCGACATCAACTCCCTTCTCGCAGGTCTCGCCGGCGGCGCGCACGCCGTTCTCCCAGGTGCTTGGCCTCTCTAACAGTGGTGGAGGCCCCGTCGGTCAGCCGAACGGCGCGCTGCTGACGGGGGTCCTGGCGTTCCTCACGCTGCTCAGCACGCTGCTCCTCCTGCGCTACGCGCTGAGGACGGCGGCCAGCCTGCCACCGACGGGCGGCGGTGAGGCGATTGTTCCCATGCTGCGCCCGCGCGGAGGGCCCACCGCCGGGGGTACGACGATCCCCACCTGGCGGGTCAGCTCGCCGCGCGCACGGCACGTCCCGGGTCGGAACGAGTCCGACACCGGCTCGGCTCAGTTCGCGGCCGCCGGTTGGCTAGAGTTCCTGCGCGGCAGGCGGCGCCCGAGCCGTGATTGAAGCGGTGGAGCAGGTCCGGAGAAATGTGATGCCATTGTCGCGCGAGCGGGCTGAACGCCTACGGAGCCGAAATACCCGGCAAGGTAGCATGCTCGCGCGAGCGGTGTTATGGAGGAGGTCCCGTAGCGTTAGGGACAGAGATAGGGGTCTTTGGGGTGGGTGAACGGCTGGGGCCGCAGATAACATCGGCTATCCACGACGAGCGCAAGAACTCACCTCCCAAGATCGTCTGATAGGACGGGAAACGGCGATGATGAAGCGGATGCAAGGATTTCCTCAAGGACAGCGCGGGCGCGCGCCATTCGGCGTCGCATTGGCGATAGCCGTCGTAGCGATGCTGGTGCCTACTGTGCTCCTGACGACGGCCGGCGCCGCTACGAACGACTATCAGCTAGACTTCGTTGCGGCCGATCCGGATGCCTACATCCATTCGGGAGTAAACCAGGGGAACGAAGACAGCCCGCCCGCTCTGCAGTGCGGCACGGGCACGACGTGCAACGCGGCGACCACCGACGAGTCGCTGGAACCGTCAGACTTCGCTTGCGACGACCGCGTCGTGTTCTTTACGAGGATCGGTGTTGACGATGGTGTCAGTGCCGGGACTCATACGATCGATATCTTCTACGATTTCGGCGCCATGAACGAGGGCCAAGAGGGCGTCGGTTACTCAGACATCATCTCGGTTGGTCTCAGCAACGAAGGCGTCTTCGCTTCCACGCAGGCGGGAGAGACCGGTCACAGCAAGAATAACAATGAGACCGCAACGTTGATCTCGGAAGCGTTTGATCCCTCGGGCAGCACATTCGGTGTCGACGCGGAGCACCTGCTCGGCACGGTACGCGTCACCGGGCTCGAGGCGGATGAGATCGTTATCGTCCGCCTTGACGTTCGCTTCTCCTGCTTCGATGACCCGACGGGCACGCTGCAGGCTGACATAAATTCGGCCAATACCGTCGAGACGGACGAGGACGACAACGAGGAGATCAACGTTGGCTCGCAGACCGTCCCAATGCGCGGCCTGGGCCAGGCGGAGACCGAGACCAACACGCCGACGAACACCAACACATCCACGAACACGCCGACGAATACGCCGACCAAAACGAACACGCCGACGAACACCGCGACCGCCACGGAAACGCCGGAGCCGTGCCCTGACACGGCTTCGAAGGAGGGCGGCAGCGTAGCCGGCTTCATTGAGTGCCCGACGAACACGCCGACGAGCACCAACACGCCCACCCACACGCCGACCAGCACTAACACGCCGACGAATACGCCGACCGATACGCCGACAGAGATCCTGCCGGAGGAAACGAACACGCCCACCAACACACCGACGGAGACGAACACGCCGACGGGGACGCTGCCGAGCAGCACGCCGACGCGCACAGCGACACGGACGGCTTCGCCGACTCCGCTTGGAGAGACGATCACGCCTGCCACCGACACACCAACTCCTACGAACACGCGCACCCACACGCCGACGCACACGTCTACACCGAGCGATACGCCGACGCGCACGGCTACCCCGACTATCACTCCGACGGGGACGATACCGACCAGCACGCCGACTCACACGCCAACTCACACACCAACGCCTCTCCTCGCGACGGCTACGCCGACCGATACGCCGACCAACACGCCGACCGATACGCCGACCAACACGCCGACCAATACGCCGACCAACACGCCGACCAACACGCCGACCAACACGCCGACCACCGCGCCAACGAACACGCCGTTCTCGCAGGTACAACCAACGGTCCGTCCGCCCGTTCTCCCGCCTTCGGGTATGGGTGGTACCGGCAGTGCTGGCAGTGACGTGGTGCTGCTGCTGGGATTGCTCGCCCTTAGCGCAGGCCTGGCCGGCCTCGGGTTCTGGCGCTACCGCCTGGACAGGCGAGAGGCGTAGCCCGCGAAGTTGAACCGCGATCAGGCCGGAGCCCCTTCGGGCTCCGGCCTATCTATCTCCGGTGGGATTGCCGGGCTCCCCAGCGCTCGTCTACAATCCTCTTGCAGGCCCCGGCCTCGAATGTGGAACGTTGTGGAGATAACCGTTAGGGGCAAACATTTCGACGTGCCGGAGAGCGTCCAGGAGCACGCCCGCCGCAAGCTCGGCAAGCTGGACCACTACCTCCCCCTCCTTCAAGACGCCACGGTCGAAGTCGATATCGCCCATCAGCGCGCGAAGGAGCCGCACGAACGCTACCTCGTCCGCGTTCTCGTGAGCGGCCGAGGCGTCCACCTGCGAGCGGAGGAGCACGCCGCGGACATTGTGCCCGCCCTCGATGAGGCGGCCCGCGCCGTCGTCGACCAGGCGCGGAAACACAAGGAGCGCCTCTACAGACGCGCTCGCACGCGTAAGGCGAAGGAGCCGGTGGCCGCGTTGCCTGCGACCGACGGTGAGACCGAGCCGTGGGAACGACTCGCACGCGTGAAACGCTTCGATGTCAAGCCGATGACGCTGCGCGAAGCGGTCGACGAGATGGAGCTGCTCCAGCATAGCTTCTTCGTCTACCACGACGCCGAAGAAGGACAGCTCGCTGTGGTCTACCGCCGCAAGGCGGGCGACTACGGCGTCATCATGCCGGAGCTGTCATGATCATTACCGTTACGCTCAACCCAGCCGTCGACCAGACGCTTGAGCTCGACCGGTTCGTCCCCGGCGACACGAACCGTGTGCGCGAAAGCCGGATCGACCCGGGCGGCAAGGGCATCAACGTCTCTCGCGTGCTGCGCGAGCTCGGCCGCGAGAGCATGGCGGCCGGCCTGGCGCCGGGGACGCTCGGCCGCTTCGTGGAACACTCGCTGCTGGAGCAGGGCATCCTCTGCGACTTCGTCCACACCCGCGGGCAGACGCGAACGAACCTCACCGTGGTGGACGAAGCGACGCACGAGACGACGTTGCTCAGCTACCGCGGTCCCGAGATCGATCCGCGCCACATGCACACGCTGGAGACCCGACTGCGCCGCTACCTCAAGCACGGGGACTGGGTTGTGATCGCCGGCAGCATCCCGCCGCCGATCGGCTCGGAAGCCTATCCACGGCTGATGGACCTCGCCCGCCAGTTCGGCGCCCACTCCGTGCTGGACGCGGACGCCGAGGCGCTCGAGATCGGCCTGAGCGGCAAGCCGGACATCGTGAAGTCCAACCACCACGAGGCCGAGCGGCTGTTGGGCAAGTCGCTCGAGCAAGACGATGCGCTGCTCGCCGCCGCCGACGACATGCGCTCGCTGGGGGCCAGGACGGCGATCGTCACTGCGGGCAGCCGGGGCGCCGTTGCCGTCAGCGAAGAGGGCGCCTGGTGGTGCTGGCCGCCTCCCACCACGGTCGTGAGCTCCGTCGGTGCGGGCGACGCGTTTCTGGCGGGACTCCTCTCCAAGCTCGACGAAGGAAAGGACCTGGAAGAGGCGCTCACCTGGGGTACGGCGACCGGGGCGGCCTCCTGCTTGACCACCGGCACGCAGCTCTGCCACCGTAACGATGTCGACCAGCTCCTGCCAGAAGTGCGCGTCGAGCAGGTGCGGAGCGCCGAGCCGGTCCGCAGCTAAACCCTCGCATCCGAGGTCCGTTTGTCCGGCACGCCCGTACTGATCGTCTTTCTTGGTGGCATGCGCGGCAGCGCAACCGAGGACGCGCTGGGCAGCGCGCTCGCGGAAGCCGCGCTCGATCTGCTGGAGGAAGCGCTCGCCACCGATGCGTTCGCCGGCGCGCTGCTGGTTACCGACAGCGACGCGCTCGCGTCCCGACTTCCTGGCGGCGTCACGCTCGATCTCGACAGCGCGCCGTTTCATTTCGGACAGCGGCTCGCCCAAGTCGTCCGCGATCGCGCCATCGAGGCGCCCGTCTACGTCGGCGCCGGCGGCGTGCCGCTGCTACGCGGGCCGGACCTCGCGGCGATCGCGCATCGCCTCGCCCAAGGCGAAGAGCTGATCATCGCGAACAACTACTTTTCCGCCGATCTCGTCGCGTTCACGCCGGGCGATGCGATCGCGCGCATCGATCTGCTAGCGACGGACAACTTCCTGCCGCGCCTGCTCCACGACCAGGCGGGCCTGACGAGCGAACCGCTGCCGCGCAGCAGCGCGACGCAGTTCAACATCGATTCGCCGGCGGACCTGGCGATGCTCAAGCTCTGCGGCGGCGCCGGCCCGCGCCTCACGAAGTTCCTCGATGCATTCGAGGCGCGGACAGAGCAGTATCGCGAGCTGATGAAGTACGTTGTCGACCCGAAGGCCGAGGTGCTCGTGGCGGGCCGCGTCGGTAGCCAGACGTGGTCGTACCTCGAGCGTGAGACGGCGTGTCGAGTGCGGCTCTTCTCGGAGGAGCGCGGCATGCAAGCCGCCGGACGCGAAGGGCCGGGCATGTCGCGTTCGCTGCTGGCGTTCCATCTGCAAGAGGTCAGCCCGGCGCGCTTCTTCCAGCAGCTCGCCGAGCTGGGCAACGTGGCCTGCATCGATACACGGCCGCTGCTGTCGCACCTTGGGATTGACGCTTCGCGGGCGGACCGCTTCAACTCCGACCTGGGATGCGCTGACCAGATAGAGGAGCCGTACCTGCGTGAGTTCACGCAGGCGGCTGTGGAGGCGCCGCTGCCGGTGATCCTGGGCGGGCACTCGCTGGTGTCGGGCGGGCTGATGCTGCTGACGGAGGCGGCCTGGCGGGAGGAGGACAAGCGCGTCGAAGGGGTGAGCACTTGATTGTGCTGAGAAAAAACGAAAAAAAGAGCTTGCCCTGAATCTGTAGACGGCGCTTTTCTTGATTGAGTGGTGCGGAGGCCCAGCGCAGCGGTCGAGCTGAGAGCCGTCGGAATGCGAGTCATGGGCGGAGCGTAGCAGCGGAACGAAATAGCGCAAAGCGAGTTGTGTCACCAAGTGAGGGTCAGGGTCAAGGTGGCGTTCGAGTGGGCGAATGGGCACGTGGGTGCCGGAGAGCGGAAATATCCTTCGCTTCGCTCACGATGACACCAAGCGGACCGAGGGCGCGTGCGTAACACGTTCGTCGCCGGCGTCGGTGCGCTGCCGCGCGGGCCAAGAGACGTCTTTCTTGCCCGCCCACCCTCCCAGAGGGTTCCTCTCCCTTAGACCCGCCCAAGCCCGATGGCGGAAGGGAGGCCCTGGTCTTTGCGACAAGTCGAGGGCAGGGCCGGGATAGCGAGTCGGGGGTAGCGTTCGAGTGGGCGAATGGCGTGCGGGCGACGCAGAGCAGAAATATCCTTCGCTGCGCTCAGGATGACACGGGTGGCGGGAGGGCGCGTCGAGACGCGCCCCTCCACGAGGTGCGTGAGACCGGGCGAATGGCATGCGGGTGAGTTTAGATCGGAAATATCCTTCGCTGCGCTCAGGATGACACGGGTGGCGGGAGGGCGCGTCAAGACGCGCCCCTACATCGCGTTCAACGATGGTATGCTGGGCGCTGGCATGGCAGGCAGGCACGGACAGCCAGTCGACGTCCCGTCGTGACCGGACTTTTGCAGGCGGGCGAGTCGATCTACCACGCCGCCGGCGCGCTGCCGCGCTGGTTAGTGCTCTCCGCGGGCGCGATCGGGCTGCTCGTTGTGCTGGGCCTGCCGACGATCGTCGTCCCCTTCGCGACGGACCAGGTGTGGTTCGCGCTGGGCGCGCGCACGATCCTCGACGGCGGGCAGCTCTACCGCGACTTCTGGGACCAGAAGCCGCCTCTCATCTATCTCCTCTACGCCGTGCCCTTCGCTCTGACCGGCGAGCATATGGAGACCGTGCGCGTCTTCGATCTGCTGAACGTCTTCGCAGGCATGGCGGGCATCTTCGTTCTTGGCCGGCGCTTCTTCAGCGAACGCGCGGGGATCTTCGCGGCGGCTCTCTACGCCTTCGCGTATCTCGCGTGGACGGCGCCGGGCGACCTTGCCGAGACCGAGAGCTTCATGGCCGCGCCGGTCGCGTTCGCGTTTGCGCTCTACCTGCCGGACGACTCGCGCGAGGACGCGCCGCTGCGTGCGGTGATCGCCGGCCTGTTGCTCAGCATCGCGTTCGCCTTCAAAGCCCCGACGCTGCTGTTTCTTCTCGCGCTGCCGGCAGCCGAGCTCCTGCTGCGCCGCGAAGGAAGCTGGTCGATCGGGGGCGCAGTCGGGCGTCTGGCGCTCGTCGCGCTCGGCTTCGCTGTCGTGCCGGTGGCGCTGGTGCTTTACATGGCGGTAGGCGGCGTCCTGGACGACTACCTGGACATCCAGCGTCACTACACAGCGCATTACAACGCCTACCGTTATGCGCCGGCAAGCGTTTCGCACGCGCGCTTCGTGCTGGACAGCACGTCGCACTTCGTGCAGACCGCGGCGTTCCTCGTCGTGCCGGCCGGTGGCGCGCTGCTCTTCGCCTTCTTCCGCCCCCGCCACGCTCGCGGCGTCGCGCTGCTCGCGCTGCTCGCGCTGCTCGGCGTCGCGGGCGTCTGGTGGCAGGGTAAAATGTTCAGCTACCACTGGGTGGTCCTCCTGCCGCTGCTGGCGCCGCTGGCCGGCTACAGCCTCGATCAGCTCGGCGCGCTGTTTGCCCAACTGCCACGCGCGCGGGCGCTGGGCGCGTGGGCCGTGCTCGCCATCGGGCTGGCCGCGCTCGCCTACCCGACGCTGCGCGATGAGTACGACGACTACCGCGTGCTCTTCCGCTACGCGGACGGCTCGATGAGCCGGCGCGAAGTCGAGGCGCACTACTATCCGCTCTACACGCCGAACCACGACCTGGTCGATTACGTGCGCGCGAACAGCGGGTCGAACGACCGGATCTATATCTTCGGGCTCTGGCCGCAGGTGGAGTTCTGGCTCGGCCGGCCGCCCTTCGACCGCTTCACCGTCAACTCCGGCCTGCGCGCGACGTGGGCACCCCAGAAGTACCGCGACGAGCTGATGCGCGATCTGCGCGCGCACCCGCCGCGCTACTTCGCGATCGGGCTGGGCGACAACCAGCCGTGGCTGGTCGGCACCACACAGACGTCGGACGAGTTCGTGCGCGACGACTTCCCGGAGCTGCGCTCGTTCCTGGCGGCGAACTACGATCTGGTGCGCAACTTAGGGATCATGGTGCTGTTCGAACGCCGGCCGGTGGCGGTGTAGGCGGTTACCTAAAGCGGGGCTATCGAGAGTAGCTCGAAGTTCGAGGTTCGAGGTTCGATCTCGATTGAATAGCTTGACAAGCTGTCGAGGTGCCGTAGACTGAGCCACCGGCTGGTGGTGAAGCAACCCCGCTAGCCAACTACTACCTCCGACGGGGATCAGCGTGGCAAAGCTCATTATAGAGTCCGTGGGAGTTCGCGGGAGTAACATCCGCCGTGGCTCTTGGGGTCGCCGCAGTCCTCTTCACCTGTCGCTGTCGCCTTCGTTGACCGCTCCTGTCGCTCTGCTAGACTGCTCTTGAAGCTATCAGCTATCAGCTAGTCAGCTTTCAGCCCGCCCCACCCGGTATGAATGCTGACGGCTGAGGGCTGATGGCTATCTGAGGAGGCCCCACGATGCTCGACCTGGAGACGAAGCTGGCCCTGGAAGCCGCCGACGCCGAGATCTACGACCTGATCCGCGAGGAGGAGCGCTACCAGGCCGAGACGGTGCGCCTGATCCCTTCCGAGAACTACGTCTCCCAGGCGGTGATGGAGGCGACCGGCTCCGTCCTGACGAACAAGTACTCGGAGGGCTACCCGGGCAAGCGCTACTACGAGGGCCAGCGCTACATCGACCGGCTGGAGACGCTGGTGCAGGAGCGCGCGAAGCGGCTCTTCGGCGCGGAGCACGCCAACGTACAGCCGTACAGCGGCTCGCCGGCGAACGCGGCGGTCTACTACGCGCTGCTGGAGCCGGGCGACACGATCATGGGCCTGGCGCTGCCGCACGGCGGCCACCTGACGCACGGCTGGAACGTCAACTTTTCGGGGCGCTTCTACAAGCCGGTGCAGTACGCCGTCGATGCGAAGACGCAGCGCATCGATTACGACGCTGTGCGCGAGATGGCGAAGGCCGAGCGGCCGAAGATCATCGTGGCGGGCGGCACGGCGTACCCGC
>JBIOYF010000205.1:0-8070 GCA_044870035.1 Dehalococcoidia bacterium | reverse complement strand
CGCTTGACGTTGTCCAGCTTGTAGATGCGCGCCGCGTTCCCGGCGACCAGCTGCTGCTTCTCGGTCGGATCAACGTCGGCCATCATCTCCGAGATCAGCTTACGCGCGTAGGGCCAGTCGTTGCCGTGGTGCGGGTTGTCGCTCGACCAGAGCATGTTGTTCACGCCGACCGAGTGGCGCAGCGCGATGCCGCTGTGGTCGTGCATGAACGTCGCGGCGCAGTTGCTGTACCAGTACGCGCTGGGCGGCTTCTCCAGGTCGAACTCCACCCAGTTGCGGTTCCTCCAGTAGCGGTCGTCCACCATTTCGAGGAAGTGCGGGATCCAGCCCACACCGACCTCGACGAAGACGGCCTGCAGCTTCGGGTAGCGGTCGAAGACGCCGCTGAACAAGAACTGGCTGATGATTGGCGTCACGCGCGCGAACACGCCCGCGTACTGCGCGATCGCGCGCTTGCGCCCTTCCTTCATCTGCAGGCCGCTTGTCGCGCTCTGCGCGTCCGTCGCCTGCTTCACCAGCGCTTCGCGCGTTTCGAGCATGATGTGGACGTGCACGGGCAGGCCGGCGTCCGCGCAGGCCGCCCAGAACTTGTCGTCCTCGGGCATCAGCGCCGCGCTGCCGTTCGGCCACGAGCCGATCAGCACGCCGCGGGCGCCCGCATCCTTCGCCTTCTTGACGTACTTCACCGCGACATCCACGCCGAGGCTGGGGATCTGGTACATCGGGAAGATGCGCGTGCGGTCGGCGGCGGCGAACTCCTCCTGGGCGAACTCGTTGTACGCGTCGATGCCCGCGAGCGACACGTCCTTGTCCGGCTGGCCGAGCCAGCGGAAGATCGTTCGCTCGGGCGGGAAGGTGACGATCGCATCGACGCCTTCGATGTCCATGTCTTTGATTCGGTCTTTACCGCTAAAGCAGGCCTTCCGGATCTCGCTGTACTTCACGCCGAACCAGCGGAAGTCCTCGAAGCGCTTGCCCGGCGTCGAGACCAGCCCGATCGGATCGGGCGAGCCGCTGCCGTGGCGCCACGCGTCGCCGCCTTCGTGATCGCGGACGAGCTTGGGGGCGTACTTCTGGAAGGCCTTCGGCAGGTGCTTCTTCCAGATGTTGGGCGGTTCGAGGATGTGCGTGTCGGCGTCGATGATCGTGTAGTTCTGTGCCATCACAGCCTCCTTTGCGACGAAACGCGTCCCAGTATACTGCCGCCCCGGCCGCCTCTCAAGCGCTAGCCGAAGACGACGGGCAGCGACGGCGGTGAGCGGAACATCAGCCCCGAGATCGAGGGCGGCTCCTCATCCGGGTCGAGCCGGAGGTTGGGCAGCCTATCGAGCAGCGCGTTCAGCGCCGTGTTCATCTCCATCCGGGCCAGGTGCTGGCCGAGGCAGACGTGCGGCCCGAAACCGAACGCGACCGGCGGGAAGCGCTTCCGGAAGATGTTGAAGCTCTCCGGGTCTTCCCAGCGGGCCTCGTCGTGGTTCGCCGAGCCGACGCAGACCATCACCGCGGCGCCGGCCGGCACCTGGATGCCGCAGAGATCGGTGTCCTCGGAGACCTGGCGGATGACCGACGTGAGCGGGCCCTCCCAGCGCAGCGTCTCCTCGATCGCCTGCGAGATGAGCGAGCGATCATTGCGAACGGCGTCCAGCTGGTCGGGATGGGTGAGCAGCCCGCAGAGCAGGTTGCCCGACGAGCGGAACGTCGTCTCCGCGCCCGCCGGCAGCAGCAGCCGCAGGAACGCGCAGATCTCCTCGTTGTCGAGCGGCTTGCCATCGACTTCGGAGTGGGCGAGCACGCTGATCAGGTCCTCACGCGGCTCGGCCAGCCGCCGCTCCTCGATCGCCTCGATGAAGTAGTCGTGCAGCTTGCGGGACGCCTCGAGCCCGCGCGCCGGATCGAAGCTGACGTTGATCAGCTCGATCGCCCAGCGGTGGAACCTCACTAGGTCTTCCTCCGGCAGGCCGAGCAGCCCGGTGATCACGTGCACCGGGTAAGGAAACGTGAACTCACGCACCAGGTCCGCATGGCCACGGCCGGCGAAGCGATCGATGTGCGCGCCGATGGTCGGGCGAATGACATCACGCTCCCAGCGCTCCATCGCCTTTTTGCTGAACGCCTGTTCCAGCGTGGTCCGGTACTTGGCGTGTTCCGGCTCGTCCATCTCCAAGATCGAATGGCCCATCACCACGCCCATCGTCTTCGCATACGCCTGCGAGGAGAACGGCCGTCCCGGCGAGCGCAGGACTTGGGTCACGGCATCGTACGAGAGTGCGGTGTAGACCGGCACTTCCTGAAAGGGCATAGCGTCGAGCGGCTGAGCCTGCGACGCCTCGAAGAAGTACTTCCAGAGGCCGCCTTCGATCACGGGCGCCTTGTGTCGCTGTTCGGCGAAGATCGGGTAGGGATTCGCCACGGTGCCGACGCCGACGTGGTGGTCGAACCTCTCGAACGGATCGTACGCGTCGTCTTCGACCTTCATCGTGGGCGTCGTCAAGGCTACCTCCCGGTGCTCCGCAGGCGGTGCGAGCCTGCACGGCAGGTATAACGCCAGATAGCGATCGCTGCCTACCCCCCTTCGGGGGTGCGTTCGCGGGTGCCGAGTAAATTAGGGGTTTACACTAACCCCTGCCGGGCGGCCTTCGCCGCCAGCTCCGCTCTCCGCTTCACGCCAAAGTAGCGCATGATCTTCTCGATCCGGTCTTTGATCGTATGCGAGCTCAGGTACACGCGTTGCGCAATCTCGCGATTCGAGAGGCCGTTGGCCAAAAGCTGCAGGATCGTCATATCGAGGTTGGTCAGCACGCGTCCCTTACCGGTCACCGGCTCTGGCACGGTGGCCGGACTCAACTCCCACGCCATCGCCAGCGCGCCGACCCGCTGGCCCCGGCGCCGCACCCACGCGCCGCTCACCTCCACCGTCACGACGCGGCCGTCCTTGCGCATCGCTTGCAGCACGAAGGGCCGCATCTCACGCCCGCCCAAGAAGAGCTCCAGCGCAACCTTGGCCTGTTCCGGGTCGAGCAACGTCGTGAAGTGCTGCCCGACCAGCGTGCTCGCGTCTCCCTCACCGTAGCCGAACAGCGCGAGCGCCTCCGGGTTGACGAAGATGAAGCGCCCCTCCAAGTCGAGCGCAAAGATCGCAGCACCGAGGCCTTCGAGCAGGTCTCGATATTTGAGCTTGGGTGGGTCCGACCCGGCGTCCGGCATGTCCCCGCCTCAGTTGATGACGCGCTGCTCCTTCAGCTTGGCGATCTGCTCCCAGTCGAAGCCCAGCTCCTGCAGGACTTCCTCCGTGTGCTGTCCCATCTCCGGCGCGCCGCGCCGCGGCTCGATCTTGCCATTGTTGTACTGCACCGGGCTGGCGACGATGCGTCCCTCAGGTTTCTCCGGGTTCTGCGGGAAGTAGCCGTTTTCGATCACCTGCGGGTCGCTCGCCGCCTCCAGCGGCGTCTGTACCGCGGCCCACACGCATTCGTACTTGTCGAGCCGCTCCGTCCAGTGCGACAGCGGCCGCGACGCGAAGGTCTCCACGATCAGCTTGTAGAGCGCATCACGCGCCTCGGCACGCGCCTCGAACGTCGCGAACCTCGGATCGCTGATCCAGTCCTCGTGGTCCAGCGCGCGACAGAAGCCCTCCCAGTAGCGGTCGCCCTGCATCATGTTGAGCGAGACGAACCGATTGTCCCGCGTGCGGTGGATCCCCACCAGCGGGTTCGGCGGCATGCGCGGCGGGCGGCCGTCGCCGGGGTCACGCGGATCGCGTCCGAGAAGCTGGCTGGCGATGACGTCCGGCGCCAGGTTCCAGAGCGCCGTGCCGAGGAGTGACACGTCAATCAGCCCGCCCTTACCGGTCGCGCTGCGGCGGAAGAGCGCCGCGGCGATACCGCCGGCCAGCGTCATGCCGCTCATCACGTCGCCGAACGCCGCCCGCTGCATCACATAGTTGCTGCCCGGCGGCGTCAGCATGTGGCCGATGCCGCTGCGCGCCCAGTAGGAGATCGCGTCGAAACCGGCCTTGTCGGAGTCCGGGCCGCGCTGCCCCTGGCCATGGCCGCGCGCGTAGACCAGCTGATCGTTCAGCGGCGCCAGCTCGTCGTAGGTGATGCGCAGGCGCTGCCGCGCGGGCTCCAGAAAGCTCGTGATGAAGACATCCGTCGTCGGTATCACCTTGAGCAGGATCTCCCGTCCGGCGTCCGTACCAAGGTCGAGGCCGATACTCCGCTTCCCGCGATTCATCTGCTCGACCATGTAGTTGTAGTCGCCCGTCTTCGCGATCAGGCCGCCCGCCATCAGCCCGCGCATCGGGTCGCCGCGCTGGGGGTGCTCGATTTTGATCACGTCCGCGCCCCAGTCGGCGAGGACGGCGGCGGCGGACGGCACGAAGCCCCACTCCGCCAGCTCGATGACCTTGATGCCTTCGAGCAGTGGTTCCATCGCGCTCGAAGCGTAGCACCGCCCTTCGAAACGCGTCAACGCGAGCTCGCTTCGTGACTAGCTGCAGGATTCATCCTGCAGGATCGCAACCCCGCCCTTTGAAAGCCGTCAACGCGGGAGAAATACAACAACTGCTCTCCTGGCTCAGTAGCTGCAGGATCCATCCTGCAGGTCCCCCTTCGCAACGCGTCGCCGGGACGTTCCCAAAGTCCCCCCGAACCGGCGTTGACACCTCTTGAGGCCGGACGTATGCTGTCAGCGCTCTACGAGGCGTTTACGTTATCGCCAGCGAGCGAGGAGGCGAAGCACCATGGTTGCCACACAAGCCCGGCTGACGCTGAAGGACGTCGTCGGCGACGCGAAGGTGATCGACTGCGACACGCACTACACCGAGCCGCCTGATCTCTGGATCTCGCGCGCGCCCGCCTCGATGAAGGACCGGATGCCGCACATGAAGACGGTGAACGGCCAGAGCCTCTGGTTCATCGAAGGCAACAAGCCGTTCGGCATGGTCGGCACCACCGTCATCGACAGCGGCGGCAACAAACAGCGCGGCAAGCTCTCGATCGCCTCGTTCGAGGAGATGGACGCCGCATCGTACATGGTCAAACCACGGCTGGAAGTGATGGACCGCGTCGGCGTCTTTGCGCAAATCGTCTACCCGAACGCGGGCGGCTTCGGCGCGACCAAGTTCCTCAGCATCGACGACAAGGACCTGCAGATCGCCTGTCTGAAGATCTACAACGACGCCGTCGCCGAGTGGCAGGCGGAGTCGAACGGCCGGCTCTTCCCGCAGGCCTTTCTCCCCTTCTGGGACATCGACGCCTCCCTCAAGGAAGCGCGCCGGATCTACGAGGACCTGCATCTCACCGGCGTCACCATGACCGACAAGCCGGAGGTCTTCGGTCTGCCCGACTACGGACAGCCGGTCTGGGAGCCGCTCTGGGAGCTGATCAACGACTTGAAGATTCCAGTCGACTTCCATATCGGGGCGGGCATGAAGACGTTCGCGCTGGAGGACTTCTCGTGGGGCTCGTTTGGGCCGCAGCGCAAGCTCGCGTCCATCGCGACGCTGATGTACATGTCGAACGCTTACATGGTCAACTGCTTCATGCTCAGCGGCCTCTTCGACCGCTATCCGAACCTCAAGCTCGTCTCCGTCGAGAGCGGCTGCGGCTGGGTGCCGTTCGTCATGGAGGCGTCCGAATACCAGTGGGACGAGATGGCGCCGGACGAAGCGAAGGGCCTGCAGCGCCGCCCCATGGAGTACTTCAAGGACCACATCTATGCGACATTCTGGTTCGAGGACTTCGGCGTGAAGCACTTCATCGAGATGATCGGCGCGAACAATCTCCTGTTCGAGACCGACTTCCCCCACCCGACCTGCCTCTACCCCGAGTCGCAGGAGCACCTCGCCAAGGTGCTCGCCCGCCTCGACCCGAGCGTACGCAGCCGGGTGATCCAGGACAACGCCGCGGAGCTGTACAAGATCCCGCTGCCTGCGTAGACGCGGGCGCCCTGTGTCATGCTGAGCGCAGCGAAGCATATTTCGCTGCCCCCTGTGTGTCCTCTCGATCTGGTGAGCCACCAGCGATGCAATACCCTTCGCTTCGCTCAGGGTGACACCGCCTGATAACATATCCGCGCCATGCCCAAGCCGTTCCTGCCGCTACTTGTCATCCTGAGCCGAGTGGGGCGGGGCTTCGGGAAAGTTGCGTGTAAGTCAGCCTCCCGGGGGCGGCGCGGAGGGCGAAGGATCTCTTTGCCCTCAATCTCGTTGAACGGAGAACCCCACGCGATGTACGCTTCCAACCCAAGGGTTCGGGGCTCGTAGGCTCCGCGCCATGCCCAAGCCGTTCCTGCCGCCGAACGAGATCACGCAGTTCTTCTGGGACGCCGCGCGAGACCACAAGCTCGTCGTCCAGCGCTGCGACGGCTGCGGCTACTACATCCACTGGCCGCAGGTCGTCTGCCCGCGCTGTCAGGCCGACAAGCTCTCGACGGCCGAGCTGAGCGGTCGCGGCACGATCTTCACCTACACCGTCGTCCACCACGTCTTCCATCCCGTCTACGCCGACGAGGTGCCCTACAGCATCGCCATCGTCGAGCTAGACGAGCAGCCCGGCCTGCGCATGCTCGCGAACATCGTCGACTGCCCGAACGACGCGCTGCGCATCGGCCTGCCCGTCGAGGTGACCTTCGAGGACCGCGAAGGCGGCGTAACGGTTCCGCAGTTCCGGCCCGCGGCCGAGGCGCGTTCGTGACCACCGGCCGCGACGTCGCGATCGTCGGCGTCGGCCAGTCGCCGGTCTACCGGGGCGAAGACCAGCGCTCCGAGCGCCTCGCCGTCACGGCGGGCAAGGCCGCGCTCGCCGATGCCGGCCTGCGTGGCGCCGACATCGACGGCGTGTTTCAGTACAACTTCGGTTGGGACTCGCCCGACTGCTTCTACGTGCAGCAGGCGCTCGGCATCGCCGATCTCGCCGCCTACGCGGACATCGGCCCCATGGGCCCGTCCGGCCTGGGCGGCGCGCTCGCCGGGTACATGGCGGTCGCGTCGGGCGCGTGCGAAACGGCGCTGGTCTACCGCGCGATCACGCAGTCGGCCGGGCATCAAGGTCAGGCGCGCGCCATCAGCGAGCCGCCCGGCGGCTCGTACCAGTTCCTCATCCCGTACGGCTACACGCCGATCATACCGGCCATCGGCATGATGATGCGCCGGCGCATCGAGACGCTGGGCGGCACGATCGAGGACTACGGCCACATCGCGATCAACGCGCGCCGCTGGGCCGCGATGAACGACCAGGCCATCTTCCGCGATCCGATCACGATGGACGACTACCTCGCGTCGCGCGTCCTGTCCGAACCGCTGCGCCTGCTCGACTGCGACTACCCCGTCAGCGGAGCCAACGCCGTCGTGCTGACGACGCTCGAACGCGCGCGCTCGTTGCGCCACAAGCCGGTCGTGATCGACGCGATCGCCTACGCCACGGGCCCGCGCCCCGACTGGATCCAGTCGGAAGACTTTTGCTTCGGCGGCACGCGTCGCTGCGGCGAACGCCTCTGGAGCCGCGCCTCGGTCACGCCGCAGGACGTCGACGTGGCGGCGCTGTATGACGGCTTCACGCACATCACGCTATCCTGGCTGGAGGCGCTCGGCTTCTGCGGCATCGGCGAGGCGGGCGGCTTCATCGACGGTGGCAAGACGATCGGCCCCGGAGGTAAGCTGCCGCTCAACACGCACGGCGGCCAGCTCGCCGCCGGACGGCTGCACGGGCTGGGCCTGCTGATCGAAGCAGTGCGACAGCTCCGCGGGGAGTGCGGCGAACGGCAGGTGCCGCACGCGCGCGTCGCCGCCGTATCGAACGGTCACGGGCCGCAGTGCGGCGCGATGGTGCTAAGAACAATGTAGGGGCAGGTCTTGACCTGCCCGGCGCGACAGGCGTTTCAGGAAACGAACAGGAGTCCACATGCTGCTCACGCACGAACAACAGATCGATACGCTGCACGCCGCCGCGCGCGAAGCCGGCCTGTCGATCGAGAAGTCCGAGATCGTCTGGCAAGACAAGCTCGTCGAGCTGAACGGACTCCAGATCCACTACATCGACTGGGGGACCGCCGGTAAGAAGCCGCTGCTGC
>JBIOYF010000204.1:0-4852 GCA_044870035.1 Dehalococcoidia bacterium | reverse complement strand
CCCAGGTCATGCGCGAGCGATCGCACGTAGGCGCCGCGCCCGACTTCCATGTACAGCTCGACGAGCGGCGGAGCGAAGCCGCGCAGCTCGAGTCGATAGACCTGCACGGTGCGCTCTTCGCGTGGCGCCGTCTTTCCCGCGCGCGCGTAGCGATAAAGCGGCTGGCCCTGGAATTTGAGCGCGCTATACATGGGCGGAAGCTGCTGGATCGCGCCGGTGAGGCCGCTCAGCGCCCCGGTGACCTGCTCCTCACTGATGCTGGACCAATCACCGGTGGCGGTGACCGTGCCTTCGCTGTCGTACGTGTCGGTCGCCGCGCCGAGGCGCACCGTGGCGGCGTAGACCTTCGGCGCGCCGACCAGGTATTCGACGATGCGGGTGGCGTGGCCCAGGCAGATAGGCAGCACGCCGTCGGCTATCGGATCGAGCGTGCCGGCGTGGCCGACGCGCCGGACGCCGGTCAGCCTGCGGACGAGCTTGACAACGGCGAACGAGGTGATGCCGCGCGGCTTGCTGATGTTGAGGATGCCGCCGGTCATGGGCTCGGTACGGCAGTGATGAGGTGAAGCTGGTGAGCCGGCTGATCGGACTCGATTGATGGTTCATAATGGCAGTACATCCCGTTCGGCGGAGGCCACACGTGAGCGAAGTTACCGTCCAGCACGTCGAGGCGAGGCCGCTCGCCGCAGTGAACGCGGGCTACACCCGGGAAACGCTCTCTTCGATGCTCATCGCGTCGTTGGACCAGGTGTACGCCTTCCTCAACGCGAAGAAGATCGGCGGCCGCGGTCACAACGTCGTGATCTATCAGAACAGTTGCACCATGGTCGCCGGCGTCGAGATCAGCGGCGCGTTCGAGCCGGCAGGAGGCGTTGTCGCCACAGCGACGCCGGCGGGCCTTGTTGCTACGGCGACGCACATCGGGCCCTACAGCGAGATGGCCCGGACGAACGACGCCATCCTGGCCTGGTGCCGCGAGTCGGGCAACCAGTTTAGCGGCATCAGCTGGGAGGTATACGGCGACTGGGACGCCGACGAGAGCCAGCTCCGCACGGATGTGCACTACCTCCTTCGCTTGGCTCAGGATGACAGGGGTCCCTACGACTCTTCGCGCGCCTGATCGAGCAGCGACAGGATGCGCGCCCCATGCTCGATGGAGTCGTCCGCGATGAAGGCGAGCTCCGGCATCCGGCGGATGGTGAGTCGATGGCGCAACGCGCGCTGGAGGAAGCCGGCGGCAGCGGCCAGCGCTTTCATCGTCGACTTCTTCTCGTCGACGGTGCCGAGCACGCTGACGAAGACTTTGGCGTGACTGAGGTCGGCGGAGACGTCGACCTCGGTGATGGTGACCAGCCCGCCGATGCGCGGGTCCTTCAGCTGGCGCATGACGAGATCGCTGATCTCCTCACGAAGCTGCTCGTTGATGCGTTCGGTGCGGCGGGTCATAGGTGCCTCGGGCGTGCCAGGCTGAAGCCTGGCCCTCGGCCGGGGTTAGTTAGCGCGCTCGACGCGGTAGAACTCGAGGATATCGCCCACCTCGAAGCCGGCGAAGTCCTCAAGCAGGATGCCGCACTCGAAGCTGTTCTGGACCTCGCGCACGTCCTCCTGGAACCGGCGCAGGCTTTGCACCTTGGTGTCCTTCACAACCTCGCCGTTGCGCAGCACGCGGACGTTGTCGGAGCGCGAGAGCGTGCCGTCGGTGACGTAAGAGCCGGCGACGGCGGGCTTTCGGCGCAGCTCGAAGACCTGGCGGACTTCGGCGTGGCCGCTGACGACGTCGTGGTAGATGGGCTCGAGCATGCCCTGGAGCGCCTTCTCAACGTTTTCGACGACCTGGTAGATGACGTTGTACTGGCGGACGTCGACACCCTCCTGCTCGATCAGGCGCTGAGCGCCGGGCTCAATGCGGGTGGTGAACGCGATGATGATGCCCTTTGATGCGATGGCCAGGTTCGCATCCGATTCGTTGACGGCGCCGGAGGCGGCGTGGATAACGTTGACGCGCGTTTGCTCGGTGCTGAGCCGCTCGAGCGACTGGCGGAGCGGTTCGATGCTGCCCTCCACGTCGGTCTTGATGATGATGTTGAGGTCCTTCACCTTTCCGGCGCTGATCTCGCCGAAGAGCGTGTCGAGGCTGACGCGCGGCTGGGCGTGCAGCGAAGCCGCTTCGCGCTCGCGGAGCCGCCCGAGGACCATTTGGCGCGCCGCCTTGTCGTCGGGGACGACGACGAGCTGATCGCCGGCGCGTGGCACTTCCTGCAGGCCGAGCACGACTGCGGGCTCGCCCGGGCCGGCGGACTTGAGGCGCTTGCCGTGCTCGTCGAACATGGCCTTCACGCGGCCCCACGTCTCGCTGACGACGCAGGCGTCGCCGATGCGCAGCGTGCCGGTCTGGACCAGCACGGTCGCGGTCGGGCCGCGCGTGCGGTTCATCTCCGCCTCGACGACAGTGCCGATGGCGGGCCGGTCGGGGTTTGCTTTGAGCTCGAGGACCTCGGCGGCGACCAGGATGTTCTCGAGGAGCGTCTGGATGCCCTCCTGGGTCTTCGCGGACACAGGTACTGCGATGACGTCGCCGCCGTACTCCTCGATCGCGAGGCCCTGTTCTGCAAGCTGCTGCTTCACGCGGTCAGGTTTCGCGTCCGGCAGGTCGATCTTGGTGATCGCGACGACGATGGGCACACCGGCGGCGCGAGCGTGATCGATCGCTTCTTTCGTCTGGGGCATGATGCCGTCATCCGCTGCGACGACGAGCACCGCGACGTCGGTCACCTGGGCGCCGCGGGCGCGCATGGCGGTGAACGCTTCGTGGCCCGGGGTATCGATGAAGGTGATCGGATGTTCGTTGACGCGCACCTGGTAGGCGCCGATGTGCTGCGTGATGCCGCCGGCTTCGCGCTCGGTGACGCTGGTACGGCGGACCGCGTCCAGCAGGCTGGTCTTGCCGTGGTCGACGTGACCCAGCACGGCGACCACGGGGGGCCGGGCCTGGAGCTTTGCGCCCTCCTCTTCTTCGATGACCGGGCGGGTGCGCTCGGTGGTCTCCTGCTGTTCGTCGGGCTGCGGCTCGTGGCGCTGCTGCTCGACCGGCTCGAAGCCCAGGTCGTGGGCGACGATCGCCGCTGTGTCGAAGTCGATGCTCTGGTTGATGGCGGCCATGACGCCGTTCTTCATCAACTCCTTGATCACTTCGACGGCAGGGACCCCGAGGAAGTCGCCGAGCTCCTTTACGGTGAGGATGCGCGGCAGCTCAACGACACGCGGAGCGCTGGGTGCCTGCGCCTGCTGTGGGGCGGGCGCTTCGACCTGAGTGACGCTGGCCCTCGCGGGCGCTCGCGGCGTCCGTGCTGCGGGCCGTGGTTTTCTGCCTCTTGTAGTCGCCATGTACTCTCTTCTAGCTCGCGACGCTCGCGGGCGTGGCGTTGAGCTGCTCGCCGTAGCGTTCCAGCGCCTGACGGTCAGCTTGCGAGATCGTCGTTCGCAGCGCGTGCGCCAGCCGGTCCTTCTTGAGCGCTTCCTTCCAGCACTCGGGCCTGGCGCAGATATAGGCGCCGCGGCCCGGTCGCTTCGCCGTCGGGTCTACTTCGACGGTGCCCTCCGGCGCGCGAACGATGCGGACGAACTGGCGCTTCGCGTCCGTGCTGCGGCAGCCGACGCAGGTGCGCTGGGGAATGTGCTTCGTTTTCGCCAAACCGTCCTCACGAGACCGGGTAGCCGTAATCGTCCTCTTCGTCCAGCTCTTCGTCCAGCACGCGCTTCGCGCGCTTCGCCTTCTTTGGGCGTCCCGCTTCATCCTCGTCCTTCTTACCTTTGGCCTTCTTCTTGCCTTCGGCGGCGCGCTCGATCGTCAGGATCTCCTCGGCGAAGCGGATCTGCGGCTTGGCGACTTCGCCTTCGGCCGGGGCTTCCGCGGTCGCTTCAGCGACAGCTCCCGCCTCGGCGAAGGCCAGCACGGCCTCACGCTCCGGCGCTAGCGGCTGTTCGCCAGCCGATACCTCCGCTCGAGGCTGCTCCGGCATGGCGACGGCTGATGGTACCGGCACCTCTTCCTCTTCTTCCTCCGGCGGCTGCGTCGCCATGTACTCTTCGTAGGCGGACTGGCTCTTGATGTCGATGCGCCAGCCGGTCAGCTTGGCCGCCAGCCGGGCGTTCTGCCCCTCTTTGCCGATGGCCAGCGAGAGCTGGCGGTCCGGCACGACGACCTCGGCGGTGTTTTCGGCCTGACGGATCTTCACCTGCGTTACTTGGGCCGGGCTGAGCGCGTGCGCGACGAAGCGAGCAGCCTCCGGGTCCCAGAGGACAACATCGATACGCTCGCCGTTCAGCTCGTTGACGACGTTCTGGATGCGCACGCCGCGCAGGCCGACGCACGCGCCGACGGGATCGACGCCTTCCTGCGTGGACCAGACGGCCACCTTACTGCGGTAGCCGCCCTCGCGCGCGATCGCCTTGACTTCGACGATGCCCTTGAAGATCTCCGGCACTTCCAGCTCGAAGAGGCGGCGGATGAGGTTCTTATGCGTCCGCGAGACGACCACCTGGGGCCCCTTCGCGGCTTTGTAGACCTCCATGACGTAGAACTTCATGCGCTGTCCGGAGCGGTAGTGCTCGTTGCGCACCTGCTCGGCGGGCGGCAACAGCGCTTCGGCTTTGCCCAGATCGATGATCACGTTGCGGCCTTCCATGCGCACCATCTCGCCCGAGACGATGTCGCCCTCGCGGCCGGAGTACTCTTCGAAGACGACCTCGCGCTCCGCCTCGCGCAGGCGTTGGAGCACGACCTGCTTCGCCGTCTGCGCCGCGACGCGGCCGGCGTACTGCGCGGGCACCTCGGTATCGATGTGCTCACCAA
>JBIOYF010000203.1:0-4651 GCA_044870035.1 Dehalococcoidia bacterium | reverse complement strand
GTGAAGACGATCATGGAACCGTCGGGCGACCAGTCAGGGTCCTCGTCCAGACCTTCAGCTGTGGTGAGAGGCCCAACGTTGCTGCCGTCTGCGTTCATCACATAGATATCTGATTCTCGAATACTGGTCCACCGGACAAATGCGATCTCGCTGCCATCGGGCGACCAAGCAGCTGGCCCCGAATCTACGGTAGTGGTCAGCTTCACCTGGTTGCTGCCATCTGCATCCATTACGTAGATGCCCCCACTCCCGTCCCGTTCGCTGCCGAACAATATCGTGCTGCCGTCCGGCGACCATATGGGACCGGCGTCGGTCCCAGGACTGTTGGTCAGCTGCCTGACGTCGGACCCGTCGGCATTCATAGTGTAGATCTCCTGATCTCCGTCGCGATCGCTGGTGAAGGCGATCTTGCCGTTCAGGCCGGGGACGACCGCGACCGTGCGATCGAGTTCCAAACTATGCATCAAGAATATGGAGCAAGCTGCTACCAAGGTAGCCAGCCCGGTCACGTTCAAACGCACCAAAGAAGCCCTCCTGAGCACGCAAAGTATGCGCTATAGGACGCACATCGACAAATCGCGCCTCGTGTCCTATCATGCGAACACCATGTCGACGCCCGGCAACTGGGAAGAAGAGCAGCTCCAGAAGAGCCTGTCCAAACGCGTGAACGCGGGCTGGGGCGCGTACTGGGTCGCTAGCTCCCGCCAGGAGGCGCCGCCCATCCCGCCGATCGGGTTCACCGGCGGCATCCCCGACCCGCTGGTCCTCCCCACCGAGGAGCTGATCGCCGCGTCCGAGCGCGTGCTGCGGCGCGAAGGCCCGGCCGCGCTGCGCTACGGCGGCCACCAGGGTGCCGGGGAGCTGCGCGACTGGCTCGCGCAGCGCTACAGCGCGCGCGACGGCCTGGCGCTGACGGCCGACAACTTTACGATCACGAACGGCGTCTCCGGCGGCATCGGCAACGTCTGCGAGACGTTCTTAGATGAGGGCGACGTCGGCCTCTCCGAGCTGCCGACATTCCCCGGCGGGGCGGGCGTGATCAGGGCATGTCTGGCCGATCTCGTCGGCGTGCCGCTCGATGACGACGGGCTGATCCCGGAGGCGCTCGAAGAAACGATCGATCGACTCGAGCGCGAGGACCGGCGCATCAAGCTCCTTTACACGATCCCGAACTTCCAGAACCCGACCGGCTCCTGCCTGACGCTCGAACGCCGGCACGCCGTCGTCGAGATATGCCAGCGCCACGGCGTGCTGATCATGGAAGACGACGCTTACGGCGACGTCCGCTTCGACGACGAGCCGCTGCCGTCGCTCTTCGCGATCGCCGGCGGCAAGGGCGCCGTGCACCTGGGCACGTTCAGCAAGACCGTCGCGACGGGCCTGCGCGTGGGCTGGACGATCGCGGACACGCCGGTCGTCGACGCGCTGCTGCGCACCCGCTTCGATCTCGGCACCAGCCCCTGGGTGCAGCGCACGATGCTCGAGTTCGCCCAGGACGGCCGCTTCGAGCGCCACGTCGACGAGGTCTGCGGGTTCTATCGCCACAAACGAGACGTCATGCTCGCCGCGCTGCAGGAGCGCTGCGGCAAGTACGTCAGCTGGAACGAGCCGAAGGGTGGCTACTTCTTGTGGATGACGCTCGCGGAGAGCATCGATCCGGCGCTGCTCGCCGAGGCCGCGCGCAATGTTGGCGTGCAGTATGTCGGCGGCGCCGGCTTCCACCGGGGCGGCGGCGGCCAGCAGCAGATCCGCCTCGCGTTCAGCTATGTGAACGAGCAGGAGATCCCGGAAGGCATCATGCGCCTCGGCCGCGCGCTCGAGGAGGCCACGCGCAAGGCGTAGTAGAGACGTCGCAGATCTACGGAGTTTACCGCGCTAACCGGTCACCCAACTTATCTGTGACAATCTGTGCTCATCTGTGGCCAGAATAAGGAGCGCCTCATGTCGCCGGCAGGCAAAGCGCGAACCCTCCCGCGGCCGTTCAACTATCACTGGGGCAGCGGCCAGATCGTTGAAGAAGCGTCCTACAGCGCGCAGCACCACGAACCGGTAATCCAGCTCCTTCGCTACGAAGGCGGTGAAGTCGACGGCATGTGGTCGATCCGCTTCTGCTTCTACAATCCGAAGGGCATGTTCCAGCGTTCGCCGCTGGTGATCGGCAGCGACGAGCTGAAGGGTCTGCGCGCTGCGCTGAAGAAGACGCCCCGGCTGCGCCGGTTGCTGAAGAGACTGGTCGAGTAGCGTGATCATCGATCCTCCGCCGCGCTGGTACAGCCGTCCGGCCGCCGTCGGCGCGGTCGCATTCGTTGTTGGCGCAGTCGTCGCGGGCGTGGTCGTCGCGATCATCCTGACGCGCGGCGACGACAACAACGACTCCGGCACCAAAGCAAACGGCACGCCGGCCACGTCGACGCCATCGACCGGCACGCCGCCCGCCAGCGGCACGGCCACGCCGGGACCGTCGCCCACGCCCCTCAACCCGCGCAAGCCGGACGATGCGCTCGCGGCGTACGTGCAGGAGCAGCTCCGTCAGCCGTACATCGGGCCGTGCCCGCAGACGCAGGCCGGCCAGACGCCGCAGGGCATCTGCTCGCTCGAGCTGTACCGCAGCGCCGAGCTGGTGACGTTCGTGCTCGGCCCGCCCTTCAGCGAGGGCACCGGCGAGGCGGTGCTCACGCCCGCTGAGAACGGCGTCTGGTCGGTCGAGTTCGTCGCGCGGACGGACCGGCCGCCGGCTGTCGGCGCGCAGGCCGTCGTCTTCGGCGCGGGCGACTGCCTCACGTTTCGCGCCGGGCCGGGCAGAGCTCAGCAGCAGCTCAGCTGTCAAATCGATGGCGCCCGAGCCGAGGTGATCGGCGGCCCGCAGACCGCCGACGGCATTACCTGGTGGCAGCTCAGGGATCTTGGCTGGGCCAGCGGAGAGTTCCTGCAAGCAGCGCCGTAGCCGGTTGTAGGGGCGGGCGGTCCTACGTAGGCGATGCTTTCTAGCCTCGCACTGCAGCCCCCTCCGCCACCCTGAGCCTGTCGAAGGACCGGTGCCCTCGACTATCATCATTCAGCATGACCACCGCCCTCGATCTCACCGTCCGCCCGCTGCGCGACGACGATCTTCCCGCCGTCGTTGCGCTGCTCCAGGCGACGTTCGGCGTCTGGCCCAAGGTGGCGACGTCCGCTGCTCCTATCGATCACCTGCGCTGGAAGCTCGGCGACGGCCGCCCGGGCCACTCGTACCACTTCGTCGCGGAGCTAGACGGCCGGATCGTGGCGTTCCAGCTCAATCACCTCTGGCGCGTCAAGGTCGGCGACCGCGAGCTGCGCGTGCTGCGCGGCTGGGACTCCGCGGTGCACCCGGACTGTCAGGGGCGCGGCGTCATGTCGGTCATGCGCCCCGCGATGAACCCGTACTTCGACAACGTGTCCGACTTCTTCCTGGGCGGCAGCGATCATCCCGCTGTCCCGCGCCTTCACCTCAAAGGGAACGAAGACCGCCGCGACTTCGGCCGGCGCTGGCTGGTGTACGTGCAGCCGCTCACACTGCGCTCGGCGCTCCGGACGTTCAAGGTTCGACCCAATCGCTGGCCAGTCAAGCTCGCGAGCTCGTTCGCGTCGTTCGCGCGCTGGCTGCGCATCGATGCGGGCGAGCGCCCGTCGTCCGTCACGGCGGCCTGCGACATCCGGACCGTCGAGTGCTTCGACGAACGCATCGATTCGTTCTGCGAAGAGTCGTCGCGCCAGTTCGACTTCATCATCGTGCGCAACAAGGAGCTGCTGAACTGGCGCTACGCCGACCGCCGCGCCGGCGACTTCACGCTCCGCCTGGCAACCGAAGGAGAACGCATCGTTGGCTACAGCGCGTTACGAACGCTGAACGGCGTCGGCCACGTTGCGGACCTGCTCGCGCTGCCGGGCCGCCTCGACGTCGTCGAGTCGCTCGCGCGCGACGCGACGGCGCAGTTGCGTGGCGCCGGCGTGGCTACGATCGAGTGCTGGCTCTTCGAGAACCATCCGTACGTCGCGACCTTGAAGTCGCGCGGATTCCTCGGCCGCCGGCGCCGCCGCCAGCTCACCTACGAAGCCGTCGCCGTGCCCGTCGGCGAGATCGAGTTCCTGAGCGACAGGTCGACGGTCGCGCACCTCTCGCTCGGCGACCTGGACTTCGTGTAGGCGGCTCAGTGGGGTCGAGCGGGCGATCATGCAGCATGATGCAGTAGACCGGAACTATCCTTCGCTGCGCTCAGGATGACACGATGCGGCGCCCGGAATGACAGTTAGAGCGTTGTATTCGCCAACTTCTCCAGCGCTTTCACCAGCGCCTGCGTCCCCGCCTCACCCAGCCCCTCCGCCTCCAGCGCGGCGAACAGTTGGTGCACCAGCGCCGTGCCCGGCAGCGGCGTCGAGCCCTGGTTGGCCAGCTCCAGCGCGAGCCGCAGGTCTTTCTGCTGGTGCGCGATCTTGAAGCCCGGCTTGAAATCGCCCGCCAGCACGCGCGGCCCGAGGTTCTGCAGCGCCCACGACGAGGCCGCACCCGCGCTCACGGCCTGCAGCATCGTGGCCGGTTCCACGCCCGCCTTGCGCGCCAGCACCAGCGCCTCGCTCATCGCGAGGTTGTTCAGCCCCACGATCACCTGATTGCAGAGCTTCACGATCTGTC
>JBIOYF010000202.1:0-11336 GCA_044870035.1 Dehalococcoidia bacterium | reverse complement strand
GAGTGCGAGATGTCCCGCTCGTGCCAGAGCGCGACGTCCTCGAACGCGGCGACGGCGTATCCGCGCAGGAGGCGCGCCAGTCCGCAGATGCGCTCGAGCTTCTCCGGGTTGCGCTTGTGCGGCATCGCACTGGAGCCGGTCTGGCCTTCACCGAACGGCTCCTCGGCTTCCAGCACCTCGGTGCGCTGCAGGTGGCGCAGCTCCGTCGCGAAGCGGTCCAGCGACGCGGCAACGATCGCCAGCGTCGACACGAACTGGGCGTGGCGGTCGCGGCTGATCACCTGCGTGCTGATCGGGTCGACGCCGAGGCCGAGCTTCACGCAGACGGCGTCCTCGATCGCGGGCGGCACGGATGCGTGCGTGCCGACCGGCCCGCTGACCTTGCCGACAGCGATGTCAGCTTTCGCTTCGGCCAGCCGGATGGCGTTGCGCCGCATCTCGGCGACCCAGCCGGCCAGCTTGAGCCCGAACGTGATGGGCTCCGCGTGCACGCCGTGGCTGCGGCCCATACAGAGCGTGTCCTTGAACTCGACGGCGCGCCGTTCGAGCACTTCCAGCAGCGCCGCCACGTCGCGTTCGAGCAGCTCTGCCGCTTCGACCAGGCGCAGGCTGAGCGCCGTATCTTCGGCGTCGTACGAGGTCAGGCCTAGGTGAACGAAGCGCGACTCCTCGCCCAGGCTATCGGCGACCGAACGGAGGAACGAGTTGAAGTCGTGGTGTTGCTCCGCTTCGTACGCCGCGATCCGCTCGATGTCGTATGAAGCGCGCCGGATCTTGTCGACCGCCTCGGCGGGGATCTCGCCGTGTTCGGCCCAGGCCTCACAGACCGCGATCTCGACGCTCAGCCACAAGTCGTATTTGTGCTCCTCCGACCAAATGCGCGCCATGTCGGGGCGGGAGTAGCGCGGGATCACAGGTACTCCTCCCGGACCGGCGAGAAGACGTCGACGCAGACGGACGGCTCCAGCGCGGTCACTTCGTGGGAGGCACCCCCGGGTACCAAGTAGCTATCGCCCGCGGCCAGTTCGATGGCCTCGCCGGCGATAACGAAGCGGACGCGCCCGGACGAGACGTAGCCGATCTGCTCGTGCGGATGGGTGTGCGCGGGCACGACCGCAGCGCGGGTGAGAACAACTTCGATGAGCGTCGTGTGGTCGCCGCTGTTGAGCGTGCGTCGAGTCACGCCTGGAAACATCTCGATGGGGGTGGCTTCGGCGTTGGTGCGGAACATCCAGCTCCCCGCATGGTGTGAGCGGCCCTTCAGTTTACCCGGCGGCGAGCTTGCGGCGGTAGTCCTCGTACGCCTTGCGGATGTCCTCGTGGCCGAGCGACAGGATCTCAGCGGCCAGCAGTGCGGCGTTGCGCGCGCCCCAGGAGCCGATGGCGACGGTAGCGACCGGCGTGCCGGGCGGCATCTGCGCCATGGCGTAGAGGGAATCGATGCCCTTCAGCTCGCTGGACGGGAGCGGCACGCCGATAACCGGAAGCGTGGTATGCGCCTTGATCGCGCCGGGGAGGGCTGCCGCCCCGCCGGCAGCGGCGATGATCACCTCGACGCCGCGCTCGCGCGCCGCCGCCGCGAAGTCGCGCACCTTATCGGGCGTCCGATGAGCCGACATAACGTGCGATTCGTGCTCGACGCCGAGCGCCGTCAGCAGCTCGAGCGTCTCCTGCATGGTAGGCGCGTCGGACTTGGAGCCCATGACGACGGCGACGAGAGCCCTAGACAATGGTCGCCTTCCTCCACAGTAGGCGCGGGTATGGCCCGCGCTTCTTGTTTACCAAGGTCTGCAGGTTACGCGAAACCTCTATCTCGTATGCAACGATCTCCTCAAGTTGCTTCAAATCCTTAGTTCCGGGACGGTCGTGGGTGCTGCAAAGCATGAAATCAAACTCATGGCCGTGCCAGAGCCACTTTGCGGTTACGCCACCAGCGCGATCTCCGGCGACGAATAGACCGTAGCGAAGATAACCGCATAAGGTGCGATGCAGATTGGCTTTCGCTGAATACGCAAGAAGATCGTGAGTGTGAATGCCCCGAGCCTTCAGTTCGATTGCCACGCGGGGTATGAGCTCTTCATCGGGAGACGGAGCCGGGTCTTGCAGGAGGATGTCGATCTTGAACTCCTGCTTTATGGTCGCTCCTGCGCCGTAGGGCAGCGCTACCTGCCTTCTGACCTTCAAATCTGGGAAGCGTTGTTCCAGAAACGTGTGTAGCTGTACCTCTAGATCGCGTTCGCTCATCAAACGCAAAAGAAGGCGAGCGTGGGATTTGGAACAAGGCCAAAGTCCGCCGGGTCCTCGCCTTCAAGGTGGAGCTCGACAGCCTCTTGGAGGTTCGTGATAGTCTCGTCTAGCGTCTTGCCTTGAGTGACAACTGCGACTTCCAAGCACTCGGCGACATAGAATGTCTCGCCCTTGTGTATGACCGCTTTGATCGTCTGTTGCATGGGCATCCCTTAGTCTAGCAGCTCCGTTCGGGTCTGCCGAGTCAAACTGCTGCCCCCGCCGCCGTGCCAATATCGTGGCGGTAGTGCATGCCGTCGAAATGGATGCGCTCTACGTTGCGGTACGCCTTCTCGCGCGCGCCGGCCATCGTCTCGCCCGTCGCTACGACGGTCAGCACGCGGCCGCCGGCGGTGACGATCCGGCCGTCGTCGCCCCGACGTGTGCCGGCGTGGAAGATCATCACGTCGGCGTCGATGTCGTCGAGGCCCTGGATCGGCAGGCCCGTCTCGTACGCCCCGGGGTAACCACCTGAGGCGAGCACAATGCCAACGCACACCTCGTCCGACCATGACAGCTCGATCTCGTGCAGCTTGTTGTTGGCCACAGCCCAGCAGACATCGAGCAGGTCGGTCTGAAGCCTGGGCAGCAGCACCTGTGCCTCCGGATCGCCGAAGCGGCTGTTGAACTCGACCACCATGGGGCCGCGGTCGGTCACCATGAGGCCCGGGTAGAGCACGCCGCGATAGGGACGGCCCTCGTCAGCCAAGGCGCGGATCGCCGCTTCCGTGACGGAAGAGCTGATCGCCGCCGCGGTTGACCCGGCAAGCCAGCCGGCCGGGCTGTAGGCGCCCATGCCGCCCGTGTTCGGGCCGCGATTGCCGTCGAAAACCGGCTTGTGGTCGCAGGAGAAGGGCATGTGCGCGACGGTCTTGCCGTCTGTGAACGCGTGTGCGCTTACCTCGGGCCCGCTGAGCCGGCGTTCGATTACCACGCGGTCGCCGGAAGCTCCGAATTCGCGCTGCTCCATGATCGCCGACAACGCCTCGAGCGCCTCGGCCTTCGTCTTCGGGACGATGACGCCTTTGCCTTTGGTCAGGCCCTCGGGTTTGATAACGATGCCTTCTTCCTGAGATTCGACGTAGGCCCGGGCGGCCGCCGCGTTATCAAACACGGCGAAGGGCGACGTCGGGATGCCGTGCCGGGCCATCAGGTCCTTCGCGAAGACCTTCGACCATTCGATCTGGGCGGCGGCGCGCGCCGGCCCGAAGGCGGCGATGCCTTCTACAGCAAGGCGATCAATGAGGCCGGCGGCAAGCGGGTCCTCGTTGCCCACCACCACGAGATCGATCTTGTGCTCGCGGCAGGCGCGGACGATCGTGTCGCCTTCCGGGTCCGAGATCGAGAGGTTGGTCCCGAGCTGGGCCGTACCAGGGTTGCCCGGTGCACTAAAGAGATCGTTCAGGCGGGGCGATTGGCGGAGCTTCCAGGCAAGCGTGTGCTCGCGCGCTCCGGAGCCGATGAGCAGGACGTTCACAGCGTTTCCGCCCCGAACGTAGCGCACCGTGCGGCCCGTTGTCTAGCAACGCGAGTTGGGAGCCCGCGACTTGCCATGTTATCCTTGCGGCGGAGGCGCGCGATAGCCAGACAGCTCCATTCCACGGCGCTCGAGCCCGAACGGGCCCTCCTTGTCGCCGTCCAGCAACGGCACCAAGACTCCCGCGCTGTTCCATGGGACACCGAGGCTTGCCTGGAGGAGCTGGCGGAGCTCGTGCGCACCGCCGGCGCCGTGGTGGCCGGTCGAGCGATTCAGAAGCTGAACACGCCCAGCCCGGCCACCTACATCGGCCCGGGTAAGGTCAAGGAGATTGTCGCGCAGCGCGAGCAGAGCGGCTACACGATGGTCGTCTTCGATAACGAGCTGGCCCCGTCACAGCAGCGCAACTTGGAGAACGCGCTTGGCGTGAAGGTGATCGACCGGACGGCGCTCATCATCGATATCTTCGCGATGCGCGCCCGCACCCGCGAGGGCCGCCTTCAGGTCGACCTGGCACAGGCCGAGTATCTGCTGCCGCGGCTGGCCGGGCAGTGGAGCCACCTTGAGCGCCTGGGGCGAAGCGGCGCGCCGGGTGCCGTCGGCGTCCGGGGCCCCGGTGAAACGCAGATCGAGACGGACCGCAGGCTGGCCCGCGACAAGATCACGCGCCTGAAGCGGGAAATCGAGCGGGTGCGCAAGCAGCGCCAGCTCTATCGCTATCAGCGCAAGCGAGCCGGCGTGCCAATCGTGGCGCTCGTCGGCTATACCAACGCCGGCAAGAGCACGCTGATGCGCCGGCTCACGGACGCCGACGTGCTGGTTGAGAACCAGCTCTTCGCTACGCTCGACCCGACGACGAGACGCATCCGGCTGCCGGGTGGCGGCGCCGCGCTCCTGACGGATACCGTCGGCTTCATCCAGAAGCTTCCGACCCAGCTCGTCGCCGCGTTCCAGGCGACGCTGGAGGAGCTGGCTGAGGCCGACCTGTTGCTGCACGTCGTCGATATCACTCACCCGGACGCTGCCCAGCAGAGTCAGGCCGTCGACGAGACGCTGGCCGACCTGGGGCTGGCAGACAAGCCAAGGATCGCGGCATTGAACAAGGTCGACCGCCTCGAAGGTCGCGACGGCCGCTCGCTCTCCGGCCTCGAGGAGCTGGCCGACTACGACCTGGCGCTCGCGGCCAACCGGCCCAACGCCGTGCTCATCTCAGCGGCGAAGGGCTGGGGCGTGGACGATTTGCTCCGGCGTATCGAAGATTCGCTCACAGTGAGCCGAGAGCGGACGTTGGCCGCCCCATGAACGCGTGCTAGCCAGCGTTCGCTAACTTCAGGGCTAACTCGGCGACGCGCCGCCCCAACGTCCGCGCCTGCGATCGGTCCTCATCAGTCACCTCACCATGCGCCGTCGCGCCGTAGTACGAGCCGGAACGGCGCATCGTTTCGCTCCAGGGCAGCCCGACGAAGACCAGCCCGTGTGACAAGATCAGGTGCACGAGCTGCAGCAGCGTCGCTTCGGTGCCGCCGGAACGCGACCAGCCCGCGGTGAAGCACGCGCCGGGCTTGCCCGCCAGCTCTCCGGTCTCCCACAGGTCGCCGCTCTGGTCGAACCAGTCCTTCAGCTTGCCCGTCATGCCGCTCCAGTTGGGCGAGCCGACGATCAGCGCGTCAAGATCCAGAAGCTCCTTCGGATCGGCATCATCGATGCGCCGGTAGCGTAGCTCGACGCCGTCGACGGCGTGCACGCCTTCGGCGACCGCTTCGGCGAGCTGTTCGGTTAGGCCGCCGCGGCTGTCGAACAGCAGGAGCACGCGGACGAGCGCTTCGGGCGGCACAGGTCAACCGAGGTCGGACTGGACGGTGACCTCGGGAACCGACGATGCGAGCCCGTCTCTAAGGAACTTGACGGAGTCCCCGTCGTCGCGCAGATAGCCGTCGAAGAAAATCGTGCCGACGATCCGCAGGATCTCGCGCTGACGCTCGCCCTCCATAAGCGCGTCGCTGCTCGGCTGGCCGCCCAGCGCGCAGGTGCCCAGGTTGCCGCCCAGCGCCTGGCCGGTGGAGATGGCGTCCGACATGAAGTCACCCTGGCCAATGTTCTCGAGAATACCCTGGTTAACGATCACTTCGTCGCTGATATCAATGTCGGCGAAGCGCGTGTGGTCCGCGCCGGCGATGGTGACGAGATAGCGCGGCGAGTTCGCGATATCGTAAACGTGATCGCTGCTGACAGGCGGGGTGATGAGGTCTTTCGTTCCAGTGGTGAAAAGCACCGGCACGGAGACGTCGCCGCTGAAGCCGTCAGCGAAGAAGCAGCCTGGCGTCGCGAAGGGGAGCGCGGCCTTGATACGCTCGTCGCGGTCCGGGCCGTAGATGCTCATGAACGACGTCATCGCGCCGAGGGAGTGGCCGCTCACGCCAATCCTGTCCTCGTCGATCGACCCGTTGAGGCGATGGCCGTCCTCGCCATTGAACTCCAGCATCTTGTCGATGACGAATGAGACATCCTTCGGCTGCTCCAGCACCGCGTTGAGCCGAGGGCCGCCCGGCGCGCCGGTGAAGCTGAGTGGGAAGTCCGGCGCCGCGATAATGTAGCCGTGGCTCGCCAGGTGCTGCGTGTACTGCACCGACTGGCGTCTGTTGCCGCTCAATCCGTGGGCGAAGACGATGAGCGGGTAGGGCACATCCTCCGCGTCGATCTGCGCATCGCGGTTCTCGTCCCCGGACTGGGGCGCTGTCGGGTACCAGACTTCCACTGTTAGCTTGCGGTCGTTGCTCCCGGCGAACTCATGGTTGGCTGCCGTCGCCCGCGTCGTGTCGTCGAGCTCGATCGTCGTCACGCCGACGCCGTAGGCGCCGCGCTGGGTTGCGCTGTCGAAAATTGTCGCGGCTGACTTGTGCTCGCCGCCGTTCCCACACGCCAGCAGGAACAGTCCAGCGACGATCGCGGCGGCGAGCAGGAGCCCAGTCTTCTTCATCGCACCATTCCAATAGCAAAAGCCCCTCCGTAGCGGAAGGGGGCTTCGCTCGTGATCGCTTTGCTCCTCTATTCGCCGAGGAGCGTGCTGTATCCGAGCGCGAGGATCTCTTCGACGTACTCCGAGCGCCAGCCGGATTCAGGAATGCGCAGGCCGTGCTCGCGGAACCAGCGATGGTAGGACAAGTATTCGTCTTCGAGCCGGTGCCGCGCGTCGTCTTCTTCGGCGAACGTCTCGGGGTCGTACTCTTCTAAGCGCTTTTCCGCCTCGCTGGGGGGCACGTCGAGGTCTTCCTGCCAGTATTCGACCAGGTAGTCCAGACACTCGTCGAGGTCCTTCCGGCAGTCGGTCAGCAGCATGATCATCAGCGTCTCCTGATCGACGGGCCGCGCGCGCAGGCGCAGCTCTTGCGCGCAGGCGCCACACAGCACGACGAGCTTTCGCGCGTCGCAGTCTTCTTTCTTGGTACAGAAGCGGCAGCGCGGCGCAAGCTCTGCACCCCAAGCCTCACGCGTGTAACCAGCAAAGACTTCCTCGGTGAAGGTCCCGCAGCGCGGGCAGGCCATCTTGTCAGCGAGGATCTCCTCGATGGTCTTTTGCCAGTCGATTTGCATGCCCTACCCCTCGGCCTAGCCCTCGTTCTGGTTCATGATACCGCCTCGGGAAGGCCTGTCAACCGAGACCTTGCGGGGCGCAATTCACGATAATTCGAAGCCCAAAAACCTACTGGGGAGTCATGTTTCTCCACAATCGCGCTTGACAGGCCACCCCCTTAGGGCGTACGAACAAACTGACTGGTCAGTTTGCTGAGACGAAAATGCGCTGGCCTGAACTGACTCGGAAGGGAGGGGAGAGCATGAAGCTGGTGTGGACAGGTCTGAGCGTTGCTGTAATGGCAGCGGCGGCAGTTGTGCCGCACGCCTCCACTATTCTGGGCGTGCGCTGGGGCTAAGACAAGACTGCCTCATAGACATCAGGGGCGACCCACTCGCCCCTGATTGCTTTTCTCCGAGTTTGCTGGCCGGGGCGGCCCCGGCCTAAGCGGCGCGGGCGTGCTCCTTGTGGCCCTCAGAGGTAGCGACGTTCTTCTCTAGGTCGTCATAGACCAGCAGGAAGGCTTGAACCACCTGCGGGTCGAACTGCGTCCCGCTGTGGCGTACGACCTCAGCTCGCGCCATCTCGGGCGTGAGGGCCCGCCGATAGGGCCGGTCCGAGGTCATGGCGTCGAAGGCGTCCGCGATCGAGAACACGCGCGCGCCGAGCGGTATCTCGTCTCCGGCCAGCCCGAGTGGGTAGCCCTTGCCGTCGAACCGCTCGTGGTGAGCGTGGACGATCGAGGCCGCGCCCGATAGGAACGAGATGTCTTTGAGCATCTCGTGCCCAATGTGCGGATGGCGCTTCATGTCGTCCCACTCTTCCGGCGTAAGCGGGCCGGGCTTGTGCAGGATGTAATCGGGCACGCCAATCTTGCCGACATCGTGCAGTAGCGCGCCGCGCTGCATATCTACCCACTCGCGCGTCTCCTGTTCGACGCCGATAAGCTTCGCAATAGTCATAACGTAACGAGCCACCCGGAACGAATGGCCTCTGGTTTCGTGATCGCGGGCGTCGAGGGCAAGCACCAACGCCTCGAGGGTGCCGTCGTAGGTCTCCGTCAGCTGGCGGGTCATCTGCATGATGTTCTGGTTCGCTGATTCGAGCGCGGCGTTCTTCTGTTTCAGCTCTATTACGGTTTGCTCCGTCTTAGTGACGTACTGGTGGAGGGCAAACCGCATCATCAGCGGCGGCGCGACGAAGGCCATGATGCCGGGAATATCGAGGGCCAAGTAGGCCGCTGCGAGCGCGATCCCCAGGAGGCCGAAGACCAGATAGTACGGAAAGACCCACTGATGCTCTTCCCGCCAGACAGAGATGAGTCGAACCCCTGTACTAACGCTCACGACGCTTGCTACAAGCCCGATGTTGACAACGTAGTCCGCAACGGCCGCCAGGCCGGCGGCAGGTATCCACCAGACCGAGGCTTCCGCGTCGACGCCCGGAAACGCGTGGAACACGGCCGCCGCCGTCGCTCCGGCGAGGGTGTAGCTCCCCATGTCGAAGAGACGCTGATACCACTTGGCCTTGCTCCTGATGGTCGCGCCCAACACGACAACCGGGCCCGCAAGCGCCACGCCCGGAACCCCGTACAGCACGGCGATCGCAAAGACCGCGACGACGCCAGCCGAGACGTGCGTGCCGCCGTAGATTTCGATGCCCACGCGTTCGAAGAGGATCCCGAGAATGACGAGCGTGAGGAGCGCCTGCCAGCCGTCGAGGGTAATACCTCTGCCGAAGAAATACATGCACGCCCCGGCCGCAACGACGACCACGGCAACGTAACACGCCGTGACGAGATTGATCTGAGACCCAGGAGCGTGCGCTGACGCTGAAGACGGCGGGTCCGGGCTGCCGGGCACGACCGACAGTGCCGCGGGGCGGCCATTGGTGAGCGTGCTCAGCGAGGAGTCGACAGCATTCATTGGACAGCCAGCGGTAATCGCGGCCCTGTGTTAGTTATCGGCCGATTGCGAATCCACGCACAGTAGATTCAAGCCGCTTCCTCCAAGGTTTGAGAGAGCTGGCGACGGAGCTGCTTCAGGATGCGCTTGTGAAGCTGGCAGACCCTCGACTCCGAAAGCCCGAGCCGCTTCCCGACCTCGTGGAAGGGCCTCGACTCCGCATAGCGAAGCTGGAGGATGGCCCGGTCGCGCTCGCTCAGATGCTGGACCGCCTCTGAGAGGAGGCCCAGGGCGATCCCGCGCTCCATGGCTACCGCCGGATCGTCGCGGTCGTCGGTGTCTGCGGGGTCCCAGCGGGGCGCCGCGGCGTCGCTGCTCTCGTTGAGAATATGCTCAAGCGAAACGTATCTGGCGGACGCGTGCTGCTGGATCTCCTGCACCTCGCGGAGGCTCACCCCCAGCCTCAACGCCAGCTCCTTTTGCGATGGCCAGCGCCCCAGCTGGGTGGCCAGTTCCTGCGCTGCTTGCTCCACCTGGCGGGTGCTGCGGCGAAGCGAGCGCGGGAGCGGGTCGTGGCGGCGCACCGCATCCAGCACGGAGCCGCGGATCCGCCGCACGGCGAAGCTGGCGAAACTCGTGCCCCGTTTGGAGTCAAAGCCGTCAACGGCCTGGATCAAGCCTTCGATGCCGTACCCCATCGCGTCTTCGCGGTCCAGGCCCAGCGTTCGGTTGCGGTCGGTGGACAGGCGATTCACCACGAACGCCACAAGCGGCATGTTCTGCAGAATGGTCTCGTCTCTCCGCGACATGGTCTTATCCCCTTTCGACCGGTGCTGGCGTCGAGGGGGCGAACCTGGGAGAGGAGAGGGCGGGTTGTCGGATCTTGGCGATTCGGCAGCTCGGCAGCCCTAGCTCTCTTGAGCGGTAGGCCCGTGGCTTTGCGCCCCCCTCTTTCGAGAGGTTTGCCCTTATCGGCGCCTCGATATGCGGTTGTGGGAGGCGCTCCGTGCCGAGGTCTTCTGGGCCCTGCATGGCCCACCTAAGTCTTTAACGGGATGTAGGAGGCTTCATTACACCCCTTGACCGACCCAATTTCAGGGAATCTTCTGGCCAAATGAGGGGAGGCCCGCTTTGGAAGAACCCCTAGGCTGTCGATATTGGCCTGGAGCCACATGCCGAAGACCAGAGCGATCCGACAGGTCAGGGCCCAGCGTACCCGGGGGCAGCTCCTCGATGCGGCACGTAGGGTCTTCACCGAGCGTGGCTTCGATGGGGCCACGATCGACGATATTGCCGAGGCGGCGGGCGTCAGCAAAGGGGCGTTCTACTTCCACTTCGCGACCAAGGAGGATGCCTTCGTCGCGCTCATTCACGAGTGGGCAGCCAGCGTCTCGAAGCGGTTGCAGCAGTCGGTCGCCGGCACAGGCGAGCTCGCCCAGATCGTGGAATCGCTAGCGTCGAGCCACAATGCTGAGTGGGGGCCATCGCTTCTGATCGAGTTCTGGGCGCAGGCAGGACACAGCCCGCAGGTGGCGCAAGGCCTCGTCGAAGCCCAGCGGGCCTGGCGGGCAGGCACGCTCAAGGTGATCCGCGCCGCACGGCGAGCCGGGCTGGTGTCCGATTCCGTCTCGGCCGAATCGGCTGTAGCTCTGCTGGAAGCCCTGCGCGGCGGGCTGATCGCCCAGGGTGCGCTCTCAGGCGCGAGCCGTGCGAACAGTCGCTCAGCGATTCGCGGCGCAGTCGCCCTCCTACAACCGGCTCGACCGCCGCTCCGCCGCGTCGGGTAAGACGTTCGGCTGACGAATTGCCCGTCGGCTGAGGACGCTCCGCTGTTGGCCGCGGCTACCTGCAGCGACCGGAAATGAGGTTGCTCACCGAACGGAAAGGATTCCACGATTTCGTGTTCAGCTCTTCCAGGCGGTCGGCGGCACATGCGCCAGCTCCGGCACCGGCTTCGTCGGTCGAGGCGCCTCCGCACGTTATCGTGACCGCGTCGGCCACGTTCTTGCCGTTCTTCGGGTCGGCGGCCAGGAAGATGCGGTTGCCGTAGATCGAAGGCCGGTCGTAGAAGCTCACGTACGCGCCGCCCCCGCCGATA